>DBFWXD010000152.1:0-7295 GCA_048215895.1 Eubacteriales bacterium | reverse complement strand
GTTGGTAGGCCATAGGCCCTCCTTTCCGATCTGCCGCTGTATTCAGGGGGCAAAGAAGGCGGCAATTTCCTCCCGCTGCTGCTCCAGCTTTTCCCGGGAGGCCAGATAATCATGGGGATATTTGGGATTGGTGAGGCGGAGAATTTTTCCGCTTTTCGGCTCAATGAGCTTGGTCACGCCGCCTCCGCCCAGGGAGATGACGGTGTGCAGCTCCTCCATCATCACGATGTTGTAAAGGCTCTCCGTGCCCGGCTTGGACCAGCCCACGTTTTCCAGGGAGCCGGACATGTACTTCTGCCGGTAGAGGTAGTAGGGCGCATAGCCCGCCTCCGAGAGGGTTTCCCGGGAGAAGTCCAGCATGTGGGCGGTCTCCTCCCCCGAGGGCAGCGCCCCGCCCCGTTCCATCAGGGTGGAGCCCTTCTTCAGGGCCAGGGTGTGGACGGTGATGTTTTCCGGGCCGAGGGCCATGACCCCCTCCAGGGAGCGCTGGAAGCCCGCAAAGCTGTCCCGGGGCAGTCCGGCGATCAGGTCCATGTTGATGGAGGCAAAGCCAACCTCACGGGCGGTGGCGTAGGCCTCCAGAATATCCCGGGCGGTGTGCCGCCGGCCGATGGCCTGGAGAACGGGGTCCTCCAGGGTCTGGGGATTGATGGAGATGCGGCCGATGCCGTGGGCTTTCAGCACCTCCAGCTTTTCCCGGGTAATGGTGTCCGGACGCCCCGCCTCCACGGTGTATTCCGTGCAGCCCTCCAGGGGCAGAACCTGGTGGCAGCGCTCCAGCAGGGCCTCCAGCTGGGGCGCGGACAGGGTGGTGGGGGTGCCGCCCCCCATGTAGAAGGAGCGCACCGAAAGGCCCAGCTCCCGGAGAAGCCGGCCCATGGCATCGATTTCCTCCTCCAGAGCCTCCACATAGGGGTCCACCAGCTTCAGCGTCCGGCCCACATCGGCGGAGACGAAGGAGCAGTAGGCACACCGGGTGGGACAGAAGGGGATGCCGATATAGAGGGATACCTCTCTCTCCCGCAGAGAGCGCTGGGCGGCCAGACTGGCCTTGGCGCAGTCCACCGCCAGACGGGCGCGCTGGGGCGAGACATGGTACTCCTCCTCCAGCTCCCGCTGGGCCTGGGCCGGGGTGGCCCCGGCGGCCATGGCGCGGGTGGGCAGCTTCACCGGACGCACTCCGGTGAGAGCCCCCCAGGGGGGCTGCTGCCCCAGCAGGGTGACCCCCGCCTGGTAAAAGGCCAGCTTCAGGGCGTGCTGGACGGTGTGATAGACTGCCTCAGGGGGCAGCGACAGGTCGCGGGCCGGAAAGCGGGACGTGCCCTCGGCCTGGGCGCCCTCCCGCCGGACCAGGCAGCGCAGGACGCCCTCCTCCCCATCCAGGGACAGGGAGAAGGCGGCAAAGGGCTCCTCTTCCAGGGTATGGGGCGGCTGGGCCGGGTATTCCGGCTTTTCCCCGGGGAAGAGGGTGAGCATCATCTGCTCGGCGGCGTAGTGATACCGCTCCGGCTGCCAAAGGGCGGCATCCGCATAAAAATAGAGCTTCAACGGGACATAGCCTCCCGCAGGTAGGGGTTGAAGCGGCGCTCCTGGTCCAGGTTGGAGGTGGCCTCGTGGCCGGGCAGCACGTGGAAGTTGCCTTTCAGCTCGCCCAGGCGCTTGAGAGAGGTGAGAATCTCCTCATAGTTGCCTCCGCTGAGATCGGTGCGGCCGCAGGAACCGGCAAACAGCGTGTCCCCGGTGAAGAGCACGTCGCCCACCTTCAGGGTGACGGAGCCCTTGGAGTGGCCGGGGGTGTGGAGTACTTCAATGGTCAGGCTGCCCAGGGAGAGGGTGTCCCCCTCGTCATAGGTGAGCAGACCCTCCACCTGTCCGGCCAGGGGAAACAGGCGGCTGCCCGCCCCGTTGGCATCGGCCTGGTGGATGTAGATTTTGGCCTGGGGATAGGCCTCGTGGAGCTGGGGGACGGCGGTGGTGTGGTCATAGTGGCCGTGAGTCAGGAGGATATACTCCACAGTGGCATCCTCCTCCCCCATGACGGACAAGATCCGCTCGGCCTCGTCGCCGGGATCGATGATGGCGGCCACATGGGCCTGCTCGTCTTCCAGAATATAGCAGTTAGTGCCAATGGGGCCCACCTGCATCACTTTCACTTTCATGGGCAATCCCTCCTTACTGTTCGATATCGTATAGAATCGTCACTGGGCCGTCGTTTACCGAGGCCACCTTCATGTCCGCCCCAAACCGGCCGTGTTCCACATGGAAACCACGCTGGCGGCACTGGTCCATAAATCGCTCGTAGAGTGGAATGGCCAGGTCGGGCTTGGCGGCCTTGGAAAAGCCGGGGCGCCGGGAGGAGGTGTCAGCGTAGAGGGTAAACTGGCTGATGACCAGCATGGATCCTCCCACCTGCTCCAGGTTCAAATTCATTTTACCCTGTTCGTCCTCAAAAACCCGCAGGTTGCAGATTTTTTCGGCCAGCTTGTCGCATACGGCCTCGGTGTCGTTGGGGCCCACCCCCAGCAAAATCAGGTAGCCTTGTTCGATGGCCCCCTCCACACTCCCGTCGATGGTGACGCTGGCGGAGGAGACGCGGGTGACGACTGCACGCATAATAGTTAACTCCGTTTCATTGATCCAATCGTTTTATCGTATTTCAAAGACCATGAGAGAAATCATCCCGCCCAAAATGACGGCAAGCGATCCCGCAGCCCATAGGGATGGCCACAGAGCGGAATGCTTCTCCTCCTCATCCGTGGTCTGGACGGCTTTCTTTATGGCGGAAATCAGGCTGAATACAAACACAAACGCCCAGAGGGGCCATGTCCAGCCAAACAAAATTCCTAAAAACTGAGATACCATCATAGCCCCCTGAGCCAATTACTTACCAGAGGCCCGGGCCACATGGTAGACGCCCTGGATGTTGTTGAGCTTGTTGATGACGGTGGCCAGCTCCTCCTTGTCCTTGACCTCCAGCACCATGTTCACGATGGCGTGGCCGTCGGGCATGGAGCGGGCGGACAGGGCGTTGACCTTTACCTTGGCGGTGGACAGGGCCATAGCCACATCCAGAGTCAGGCCGTCCCGGTCCTTGGAGGACAGCTCCAGGGCGGTCTTGTAGTTGGGCAGCTTGCTGTCCACCCAGGACACCTTCACCCAGCGGTCGGCCTCCTCGGGCTTGCGCTTGTCCGGGGCGGCGTTGGGACAGTCCGCCCGGTGGACAGACACGCCATAGCCCCGGGTGATGAAGCCCACCACCGGGTCACCGGGGACGGGGGTACAGCACTTGGCAAACTTCACCAGGCAGTTGCCCAGCCCCTCCACGATGATGCCCGAGTCGGACTTGACCGAGGTTCCGGCCGTGGTCACCGGCACACCGGCGGCGGTACCGGGAACAATAACGCTCTCTGCGGTGGTCTTGGCGGCAGCGGCGGCCTTCTCTGCCTGGAGCCGGCCCAGACGAAGCATCTCGTCCCGCACCCGGGCCACTGCCTTGGCGGCGGTGGTGCCGCCGTAGCCGATGGAGGCGTAGAGCTCGTCCAGAGTGCCGCAGCGCACCTTGTGGAGAATGTGGGGCAGGACCTCGTCGGCGGTGACGGCAGCCAGAGACATCTTGGCATGTTTGAGCTCGGACTCGAAAGCTGCCCGGCCGGTGGCGATGTTCTCCTCCCGGCGCTCCTTTTTAAACCACTGACGGATTTTGTTGCGGGCCTCGTTGGACTTGCACAGCTTCAGCCAGTCCCGGCTGGGGCCCTTGGCGGATTTGGAGGTGAGGACCTCTACAATATCGCCGTTTTTCAGCACCGTTTCATAGGGGACCATGCGCCCATTTACCCGGGCGCCCACCATGCTGTTGCCCACGGCGGAGTGGATGTTGTAGGCAAAGTCGATGGGGGTGGCTCCGGCGGGGAGGTTGACCACGTCGCCGTTAGGGGTAAAGACAAAGACCTCGTCGGCAAACAGGTCCACCTTCATGGTGGAGACAAACTCCTCCGCGTCGGTGTCCTGCTGGCTCTCCAGCAGCTTTCGCACCCACTCAAACTCCTGCTCGGTGCCCAGGTTCTTATTGGCCATGCCCTGCTTATACTTCCAGTGGGCGGCCACGCCGTACTCGGCGGTCTGGTGCATCTCCCAGGTACGGATCTGCACCTCAAAGGGGATGCCCTCCCGGCCGATGACGGTGGTGTGGAGGGACTGGTACATGTTGGGCTTGGGGGTGCCAATGTAGTCCTTGAACCGGCCCAGCACCGGCTTGAACATGTCGTGAATGCAGCCCAGAACGTTATAGCACTCGGGAATGTCGTCCACGATGACCCGGAAGGCATAGAGGTCGAAGATCTCGTCCAGGGTCTTGTTCTGGGTGTACATTTTCCGGTAGATGGAGTAGATGTGCTTCACCCGGCCGTAGACGGTGCAGTGGATGCCCTCCTGATTCAGCCGCTGCTGAATGCGGTGCTGAATCCCTGCCAAAAATTCCTCGTGGGCGGCGGAGCGCTCGGCCAGCTGATCCTCGATCTCCTTGTAGCCCACCGGGTCCAGATAGCGCAGAGACAGGTCCTCCAGCTCCCACTTGACCCGCTGCATACCTAAGCGGTGGGCGATGGGGGCGTAGATCTCCATGGTCTCCAGACTCTTCTCCCGCTGCTTCTTGGGGGACTGGTACTCCATGGTGCGCATGTTGTGAAGACGGTCGCACACCTTGATGAGGATGACCCGGATGTCACGGCTCATGGCGATGAGCATCTTGCGCAGATTTTCCATCTGCTCCTCTTCCTTGGTGACATACTGAACCCTGGTCAGCTTGGTGACGCCCTCCACCAGCTCGGCCACGGTGGGACCGAACTTTTTGGCGATCTCCTCGTGGGTAGAGGTGGTGTCCTCGATGCAGTCGTGGAGCAGGGCGGCAATGACGCTGTCCACGTCCAGCTCCAGGTCGGCCACAATCTCCGCCACGGCAATGGGGTGGATGATATAGGGCTCGCCGCTTTTGCGCAGCTGGCCGTGGTGGGCGGCGTCGGCGTAGGTAAAGGCGTCAAACAGCCGCTTGGTATCCAGATTGGGCGTATAGGTGGAAACCTTTTTTTCCAGGGCATGATAGCTCTCCAGAATGGGATCCATAAAATCACCTCGGTTGAATTAGGAAAGTGGGGCGTCTGTGTGGGAATCGCGCTCCAGGATTCGGCGCAGACGTTTGAGAATATCGGAATCTTCCAGATCCACCTTGCGCTCCACAGGGCGCAGGGTGATCTGAAGGCGGTCGGTGCGGTAGTTCAGGTGGATGAGGCCGCGCTCCTCCATCACCTTCAGGCACAGCATGGTGCGGGCGGGTACCTCCCGCTGCCGGCTGGACCGGGAGACGGCCCGGGCAATGCGCACGGGAGTATCCTCCACCACGCTGCCGGCGGCGGACTGGCGCTCCAGCCACCGCCACAGCCAAACAAAGTCGTCCCGGCTGGGGAGAAGCACCTGGGCCTCCTGGACGGAGAGGACCTCTCCCCGGGTGAATTTTTCATAAATGGCCCGTTCCAGCTGGGCCCGGGAGGGAACCACACGCAGGTCCACCACCTGCAGCTGCAGGTCCCTCCGGCCCCGGAACTCGTTGATCTGGGGATAGAAGACCAAATCCACCCGGCAGCCGGGATAGAGCCCGGTCTCCTCCGCGTCGGCGGAAAACCAGATGGCGTCCAGGCTGACGCCCCGGGCCTCCAGGCGCATTTTCAGGTGCCGGCCCCGGCCCACCTGGGACAGGGTGTGCACCTGTGCCCCCTGTAAGAGCAGGATGGGACGGGGGTTGCCGGTGCCGCAGGGCTCCAGCCGGTCCAGGGCCTCCACCGCCGGGACGGAGAGCATCTGGGGCTGAACGGCCATGTCTACCTCCAGCACGGAGGGCAGCTCCTCCCCCTGACAGTTCTGGGTGACGGTCTGGCGCAGAGCCTGGGCCAGGGCGGGGATATTTTCTTCCCGTACGGTAAAACCGGCGGCCAGGGCGTGACCACCGAAATTTTCCAGCAGATGGGAACAGGAGGAGAGCAGTTCAAAGAGGTTGACGCCCCCCCAGGAGCGGCAGGAGCCCTTGCCGATTCCCTGGTCCAGACAGATCATAAAGCAGGGACAGGCATACTTTTCCGCCAGGCGGGAGGCCACAATGCCCACCACGCCCTGATGCCACTGCTTGCCGGCCAGAACGATGGCGCCCTGTTGGGGGGAATCCGTGAGGTGGTGTACGCACTGGCGGAAAATATCGCTCTCCAGCCCCTGGCGTTCCCGGTTGAGCTCGCACAGCTCCATGGCCAGCTCGTCGGCCCGGGCGGGGTCCTGGGTGAGCAGCAGCTCCACCGCCACCTCGGCCCGGCCCAGACGGCCGGAGGCGTTGATGCGGGGGGCCAGAGTGTATCCCACAGAGACGGAGGTGATGGCCTTGTCCTCCAGGCCCACACAGCGCAGCAGGCTGGCCAGCCCCACCCGGCGGGGGGGATTGAGCCGCGCAAGCCCCAGGCTGACAATGGCCCGGTTTTCTCCCTCCATGGGCATGACATCGGCCACCGTGCCGATGGCGGCCAGGTCACAGTATTGATCCAGAACAGCGCCGGCCTTCTCCTGGCCGGCCACCGCCATAGCCAGCATGAGCGCCACGCCCACCCCCGCCAGTCCTTTAAAGGGGTAGGGGCAGTCCGGACGGTGGGGGTCCACCACCGCGGCGGCGTTGGGCAGTGCATCCTTACAGGTATGGTGGTCAGTAATTACCACATCCATACCCAGACGATTGGCAAGTTCCGTCTCCTCCACGGCGGTGATGCCGCAGTCCACCGTGAGAATGAGGCTTACCCCCTGCTGGGCCAGAGACTGCACGGCCTCCACGTTGAGGCCATATCCCTCCTCCAGGCGGCAGGGAATATAGGGCAGCACCGTGCCGCCCCGTTCCCGGAGAAACCGGGTGAGTAGACAGGTGGAGGTAATGCCGTCCACGTCGTAGTCGCCATAGACGGCGATCAACTCGCCCCGTTCCAGGGCCAGACGCACCCGGTCCACCGCCCGGTCCATATCCTTCATCAAAAAGGGAGAGAGGATAGGCTCCTTGGCCGGGGACAGGAGCTGACGAACCAGCGTGGGGTCGGTCATACCTCGGGCGGACAAAATGGCAGCCAAAAGGGAGGGCACGCCCGCTGCCTCCAGAGCGGATTGATCCGCAGGACAGGGAGCAGCCACCTGCCAGTGTTTGTATTTCATTGGGTGGACACCCCCCATCTGCCGCCCCTTGTGCCCCAAAAAGGAAGGTACAATACGGCATATTAACT
>DBFWXD010000151.1:0-6220 GCA_048215895.1 Eubacteriales bacterium | reverse complement strand
GGGATGAGCGCCCCCAAGAGCAGCCGTCCCCGCCCCGAGCGCCGGGAAAAGCCCCGCCGCGCCAAGAGCGAGAATCATCTCCAGGAGGGGGACGAGGTCATCATCGGCAACGGCCCCAAGGCCGCTCCCGTCGCCCCCGTCCATGTGACCCCCGCCGCCGAGGACGATGCCCGGGCTGCTCAGATCCGGACCTTCCTCACCGGCCTGATGGAGCATCTGAACGTGGAAGCTGAGCCGGAGATTTTTGTCACCGACGAGGGCAACTACAAGGTGATTCTCCAGGGCAAGGACCTGGGCGCCATCATCGGCCGCCGGGGCGAGACCCTGGATGCCATCCAGCAGCTGACCAGCTACTCCGTCAACCGGGGGCTGTCTAAGCGGGTTCGCATCCATGTGGATGCAGAGGGCTACCGGGCCAAGCGGGAGGAGTCCCTCCAGCGCCTGGCGGTGAAGGTGGCCGGAAAAGTGGTCAAGTATCGCAAGAACATGACCCTGGAGCCCATGAACGCCTACGAGCGCCATGTGATCCACACCGCCCTTCAGGACTACCCCAATGTCACCACCTATTCCACCGGTGTCGAGCCCAACCGCCGCACCGTTGTGGCCTATGCGCCCGGCCAGAAGTAATATGGCAGATCACGCGGCGGGAGGACTTCCTCCCGCCGCGTAATTTATATCCGGAGGTATCCGCCGTGACTCCCTTGTATGATGTACTGCACGAATATGCCCAGACAGAACCCGCCCGCTTTCACATGCCGGGCCATAAGGGGCGCTTTCTTCCCATTCCCGAGCTGATGGGGGCGGCCCGGCTGGATGTGACGGAGATCCCCTCCACCGGAAACCTCTATCAGCGGGGAGAGCCCTTTGATACCGCCCAGCATCTGTGGGCCAAGCGCGTTGGCTTTGACTATTGCCAATTCTTAACCGGCGGCTCCACCATGGGCATCCATACGGCCCTATCCCTGTGCTGCCGCCCGGGAGACCAGGTGCTCGTGGACCGAAACTGCCACCGGGCCGTGTTTAACGCCCTGGCTCTGCTGGATCTGGAGCCGGTCTATCTGGAACGGCCCTGGCGGGAGAAAGATGGAATTATTGTCCACATCGAACCGGAATTTGTGGAGAAATATCTGGATGCCCACCCAGAAATCAAAACTGTTTGTATAACATCGCCCACGTACGCCGGAGTGTTATCGGACATCTCCCAAATTGGTCGGATTGTTCATGCACATGGTGGAAAACTTTTCGTGGATGGAGCCCACGGGGCCCATCTGCCCTTTTTGGATATGGAAAGCTATGAGGGAGCGGATCTGGTGGTAGTCTCCGCCCACAAGACCCTCCCCGCCATGGGACAGACGGCGCTGCTGTTTGTCAACGGCATGGAGGAGGATCTGGTCCGGCTGCAAGCCAGCATCTATGGGACCTCCAGCCCCTCCTATGTGCTGATGGCCAGCCTGGATGCTGCCCGGGATTGGCTGGAACATGGGGGAGCGGAGGAGTATCAGAAGGCCGCGCGGCGGGTGGCCGCCCTCCGGGAGAAGTATCCCTGCCTGGGTGATGGATTGAGACTGGACCCCACCCGTCTGACCCTCTGCGTCCAGGACGGCCCCGCCTTTGCCGGGATGCTGGAGCAGCGGGGCATCTATCCGGAGATGGAGGACGGAGGCCATGTGGTCTTCATCTGCACCCCCCAGGATTTGGAGGAAAATTTTGACCGGCTGGAAGCGGTGCTGGATGAGCTGCGGCCCTTTATGGGCCCCTGTCCGCCGCTGCCCGCCCCCCATTTGCCTGAGCGTGTCTGGTCAGTGCGGGAAGCCCTCTTCGCCCCCAGCGAGGTGCGCCCCCTGGAGGAGTGTGAGGGGAGAGTGGCCGCCTGTCAGATCGCGCCCTATCCCCCCGGAGTGCCGGTGGTGGCCCCGGGAGAGGTCATTTCAAAAAAAGAACTGGCCTATTTTCGGCAAATAGGATATAATGTAAAGTCAGAGGTAAGGGTGATCACCTCTGTGTAAAACGGCAGAGCAGCGAGGAATTTTATGGAATTGTCGCAACTGGCGGGTAACCGCAGAATCAAAGATCAGCTCTCCCTGCGCCAGGAGGGCCGGGGATTGTCCCATGCCTATATCATCTGCGGCCCGGTGGGGTCAGGACGCCATACGCTGGCCCGGCTGGTGAGCCAAGCCATGCTCTGTGAGGCCCCCGTGGCCCAGCGCCCCTGCGGATGCTGCGGCCCCTGCAAAAAGGTGCTGCGGGGCATCCATCCCGATGTGATGACCATTTCCGGGCTGGGAGAGGGAAAACCCATTACCGTGGATCAGGTGCGCTCCTTGCGCACCGATGCCTATATCCGCCCCAACGAGGGAAAGCGAAAGGTCTATTGGCTGGAGCAGGCGGACCAGATGAACGCATCCGCCCAGAATGCCATGCTGAAGCTGTTGGAGGAGGGGCCCGTCTATGCGTCCTTTTTCCTCATCGCCGGCAATTCCGGCGGCCTGCTTCAGACCATACGCTCCCGGTGTGAACAGCTGACCCTGGCCCCCGTGTCACCGGGGGAGTGCCTCCAGTGGCTGAAGAGCCGTTACCCCCAGCGGCAGGAGCAGGAGCTGAGCAAAGCCGCCCAAGACTGCCAGGGGATCCTGGGCCGGGCGGTGGAATGTCTGGAAGAAAACGGCTCAGGGACGCAGCGCAGTGCTCAGGCCCAGGAGCTGGCCCAGGCGCTGGAATGTGGAGACGAGCTGGCCCTTTTTCAAGCATCCATGGCCCTGGACAAGGGCGGGCGGGAAGAAGTGACCGCCCTGCTGGATGCGCTGGAGGCTTCCCTGGGAGAGCGAATCGCCCGGGGAGGGGACCGGCGCCGCCTGTTAAAGGCGGTGGAGCTGGTCAAGCAGCTGAGAGGCGCCGCCCAGCTCAACGCCAATCCCGGCCAGCTGGCGGGCTGGCTGTGCGCGGGAATGTTTCAAAACCCCTGAGGGGGAGCCCCTTTTTTTCATAAAGGAGAAGTTCTGATGATTGAAATTATCAGTGTCCGCTTTAAAAGCGGCGGAAAACAATATTATTTTAATCCCAATGGAATTCAGTTCCAGGAGGGCGACGGGGTCATCGTGGAGACCACCCGGGGCCAGGAGTATGCCCAGTGTGTCCAGGGAAATACCATGATCGACGAGATCGAACTCACCGCCCCTCTGCGCCCGGTGGTGCGCCTGGCCACGGCGGAGGACGCCACCATGGTGGAAAAGAACAAGGAGAAGGAGAAAAAGGCCTTTTCCATCTGCCAGGAAAAGATTGCCGAGCACGGCCTTGATATGAAGCTGGTCAGCGCGGAATATAGCTTTGACGGCAGCAAGGTGCTGTTTTTCTTCACCTCGGAGGGCCGGGTGGATTTTCGGGCCCTGGTGAAGGACCTGGCCAGCGCCATTCATGCCCGCATCGAGCTGCGGCAGATCGGCGTGCGGGACGAGGCCAAGATGCTGGGCGGCCTGGGCATCTGCGGACGGCCCTTCTGCTGTTCTCAGTTTTTGGATGATTTCCAGCCGGTGTCCATCAAGATGGCCAAAACCCAGAATCTGTCCCTCAATCCCACCAAGATTTCCGGCACCTGCGGGCGGCTGATGTGCTGCTTGAAGTATGAGCAGGACGCCTATGAGGACCTGGTGAAAACCACCCCCAAGCAGGAGTCCTTTGTGGAAACGCCCGACGGCGCGGGCACGGTGTGCAGCGTCAACCTGCTGCGCCAGACGGTACAGGTGCGGCTGGACTCCGCCCCGGAGACGCCCAAGTGCTACCATAACTGCGAGCTGTGCGTCATTCGCAACGGAAAGGGCAAACGGCCCGAGGGCTATGTGGAGCCTCCTCTGTCGGAACTGGCTAAGCTTCGCCGGGAGCCGGAGGAGCGCACCGTCCTCAACGAGGAGGAGCGCCTGTCCGCCGCCCTGGAAGCGGCCTTCCCCAGTCGGGAGGAGCCGGCCGAGCAGCCCAAACAGGAACCGGACAACAAGGAGGATGTGCCTCGCCGGCGCAGCCGCAGCCGCCACCGCAAGCCCAGGGGAGAGGGCGGCGAGGGCGCCCCTGCACCGGAGCAGCAGGCTCCGGCGAAACCCAGAAACCAGCCCAAAAGCCAGGAGCAGGGCGGCGAACAGAAGGAAGGCGAGCGTAAGCCCGCCCGCCGCCGCCGCCGTCACCGCCCCAAGGGGAGCGGCGGAAAGGCCCCTGAGAGCAAAAGCGAGTAATATCCCTGGCCCCGGCGGCAGGAGTGTGTGCGCCGGGGCCTTGTAATTTGAAGGAAGTGAGTGATCTTGGCTGGTTTTTTCAATGCGGTGTCCGCCTGCCTGGTGCTGCTGATGCTTATGTCTGTGGGCTACATCATGGGCCGGTGGGGTTGGATGACCGCCCGGGAAAAGGGGTTTGTAAGCAAGTACATTGTCAACATTGCGGTGCCCTGCAACTGTATTGTGGGACTGCTGAATAACCTGGACCACGACAGCCTGGCCAGCGCCGGCTGGATGCTGGCCGCGGGCCTGTCCAGCATCGGCATTACCCTGCTGATCTCCATGGGCGTGGCCACCCTGCTGCACCTGCCCAGGGAGCGGTGGGGCGTGTTTGTGGCCATGGCGGCCTTTTCCAATACCCTGTTTATTGGAATTCCGGTGTGTACCCAGCTCTTCGGAGATGCCTGCATGCCCTACCTGATGGTCTACTACTTATCCAACACCAGCTTTTTGCAGTCGGTGGGCTTTCTGCTCATTGAGTACTCCGGCAGCGTCCGGAAGGAGCGGACCACGGTACTGGGCTTCTTGAAGAATGTGTTTGTCAAGCCGCCCATTCTGGGGGTTATCTTTGCCATCTGCATGCTGCTGCTGGACCTGAGCCTGCCTGATCCTCTCATGCGCTTTGCCGGATATGTGAGCGATTCCGTCACCCCCCTGGCCCTCATCTACTGCGGTTTCATCGTCTATGAGGTGGGGCTGCGGAACCTGCGCCCCATGCAGGGCCATATGACCATGCTGCTGATGCGCCTGGTGTGTGCGCCGGCGGTCTGCCTGTGCTTCTGCTCCCTGTTTGGTATGACGGGGTTGCCCCGGGACACCTTTGCGGTGGAGAGCGCCCTGCCGGTGGTCAGCCAGATCACTGTAATTTCCGGAGCCTACGGGGCGGATGAGAAGTACGCCGCCACCGGCTCCTGCCTGTCCATTTTTGCCAGCTGTATCACCCTTCCCATCTTGATGTTGATTTTAGGATAAAAAAATCCCGCCGGAAATCCGGCGGGATTTTTTTATGATAGAAGGCCCAGGTCATATTTCCAGCCCAGCACCCGGGCTGCGGCCTGGTCGATCTGCTGCATGGAGAGTGTACCCGCCTGAAGGGCGGAGAGCACCTGTGGGATTTCCGCGGCAAAGTCCGTGGTCACCAGCATGTCGTTGCCTGCCTGAAGGGCCAGCACCGCCGCGGAAGCGCCGTATTGAGCTGCCGCATCCATGGCAAGGTCATCAGTGAGGATGACGCCCTGAAACCCCAGCTCCTCCCGCAGCAGCCGGTGTACGGCAGGGGAGAGGGAGGCCGGCAGGGTTTCATCCACCGCCGCCATAACATTGTGGGAAACCAGCACCGCAGCGCTGCCCCCCTGAGCGGCCTGGATGCCCGCCTGGAAGGGGAGAAAATCCTCCGCCCAAAACTGCTCCAGAGGCCGAGAGTCCAATGCGGAGCCGGTGTGGGTGTCCACATTGGGGCCGTAGCCGGGGAAGTGCTTCAGGACGCTGCCCATGCGGTCGCCCTCCATCTGGGTTACCACCCGGGCGATATAGTCCGCCGTTTCCCGGGCATCCCGGCCCAGGGTGCGGGGATAGATAAAATCCTCCGGGTCGGTGGAGAGGTCGGCCACCGGGGCAAAATTTACGTTGATGCCCAGGCTTTGGAGCAGGGCATCCTTTTCCACCGTGTCGGCCACGATGGCCTCCAGCCCGCCCTGGGCGTAGAGCTCCTGGGGCGAGGAAAACCGCTGGGCACGAAACGCTGGGTTGGCGCTGACCCGGGCCACGGTTCCGCCCTCCTCATCCACGCCGATGAGCATGGGGATGGATGCGGCGGCCTGGTAGGAGGCGATGGTATCCTGCACCTGCTGGGGCGTTTTCTGCTTAAAATCCCGGCCAAAGAGCAGATAGCCTCCCAGGTGATATTCCTTTGCCAGGGCGGCGGCATCCCCCAGGGGACAGCGGGCAAAGAAGAGCTGGCC
>DBFWXD010000150.1:0-3705 GCA_048215895.1 Eubacteriales bacterium | reverse complement strand
GCTATAATTAGAGTAAGTATATCATAAGAGCACCCCGGAAAGGCGTGAATTTTTCCTATGAGTCTGCGCGTAGGCATTGACATTGGCTCCACCACCGTAAAGGTCGTGGTCCTGAACGAACAAAACAAGCTGCTGTTCCGCTCCTATGAGCGGCACTTTTCCAAAACCCGTGAGCGTGCCCTGGAGACCCTCCATTCCATCCAGGATATGCTCGCCGGTCAGAATATTAAGGTCACCATCACCGGCTCGGCCGGTCTGGGCGTGGCCAGCGCCGCTGGCATCGACTTCGTCCAGGAGGTCTACGCCACCGCTGCCGCCGTCAATACATACATTCCCGACACCGACGCGGTCATCGAGCTGGGCGGCGAGGACGCCAAGATCATCTTCTTCGGCGGCGCCCTGGAGGAGCGCATGAACGGCTCCTGCGCCGGCGGTACCGGCGCATTCATTGACCAGATGGCCACCCTGATGAACGTCACGGTACCGGAACTGGACCAGCTGTCCCTGAAGCACGAGAAGATCTACCCCATCGCCTCCCGGTGCGGCGTGTTCGCCAAGAGCGACATCCAGCCCATCCTGAACCAGGGCGGCCGGAAAGAGGACGTGGCCGCCTCCATCTTCCAGGCGGTGGTGGACCAGACCGTGGCCGGCCTGACCCAGGGCCGGGAGTTGAAGGGCAAGATCGTCTTCCTGGGCGGCCCCCTGCACTTCCTCATGGGCCTGCGGGAGCGCTTTGTGGAAACCCTGAAGCTGGACAGCGATCACGCCATTTTCCCCGAGGACGGCGACTGCTTCGCCGCCATGGGCGCGGCCCTGTGTGCCACGGACTATGATCCCGTCCCCTTTGAGACGGTACTGAAAAAGCTGGAGGACAGCGCGGAGACCACCACTCTGGTGGACACCATGCCCCCCCTCTTTGAGAGCCAGGAGGAGTACGACGCCTTTGTGGCGCGCCACAACGCCAACCGCCCCCCCGAGGTGGACATCCACACCTATTCCGGCCCCGCCTGGCTGGGTCTGGACTCCGGCTCCACCACCATCAAGCTGGCCCTCATCACCGAGGACGGCGGCCTTCTCTATACCTATTACCACTCCAACCTGGGCAATCCTGTGTCCATCGTCCTGGAGCAGTTGAAGAAGATCTACGAGATGTGCGGCGACCGCATTGAGATCAAGGGCGCCGCCGTCACCGGCTACGGCGAGGACCTCATCAAAAACGCCTTTAGCTGCGACCTGGGTCTGGTGGAGACGGTGGCCCACTTCAAAGCCGCCGCCCACTTTAACCCCGATGTGGACTTTATCATCGACATCGGCGGCCAGGACATGAAGTGCTTTAAAATCCGCAACGGCGCGGTGGACTCCATCATGCTCAACGAGGCCTGCTCCTCCGGCTGCGGCTCCTTTATTGAGACCTTTGCCAAGGCCCTGGGCTACTCCATCGCCGACTTTGCCAAGCTGGGCCTGTTTGCCCAGCACCCGGTAAACCTGGGCTCCCGCTGCACCGTGTTTATGAACTCCAGCGTCAAGCAGGCCCAGAAGGACGGCGCCAGCGTGGAGGATATCTCCGCGGGCCTGTCCATCTCCATCGTCAAGAACGCCATTTACAAGGTCATCCGGGCCGCCAGCGCCGACGACCTGGGCCGCCACATCGTGGTCCAGGGCGGCACCTTCCACAATGACGCGGTGCTCCGGGCCTTTGAGCAGGAGCTGGGCCGGAACGTGACCCGTCCCACCATCTCGGGCATCATGGGCGCCTTTGGCGCCGCTCTGGCCGCCCGGGACCTGCACCTGGAAAAGAGCTCCCTGCTCTCCGCCAAGGCGCTGGAGAAATTTGTCCACACCGCCAAGCCCGCCACCTGCGGACTGTGCACCAACCACTGCTCCCTCACCGTCAACTCCTTTGACGGCGGACGGCGCTTCATCTCGGGCAACCGCTGCTCCCGCCCCCTGGGCGAGGAGCCTCACCGCCAGCCCGACCTTATGCGCTATAAATACGCCAAGCTCCGCGCCCTGCACGGCAAGGGCCAGGGCAGCGGCATTCGGGGCAAGATCGGCATCCCCTTCGGACTCAACATGTACGAGAACCTGCCCTTCTGGTTTGAGCTGTTTACCAAGCTCAATTTCGAGGTGGTTCTCTCCCCCGAGTCCTCCCGGAAGCTCTATCTGAAGGGCCAGCGCACCATCCCCTCCGACACCGTCTGCTACCCCGCCAAGCTTCTCCACGGCCATGTGGAGGCCCTGGTGGAGGCTGGGGTGGACGCCATCTTCTACCCCTGCATGCCCTACAACTTCAACGAGGGCGTCAGCGACAACAACTATAACTGCCCCGTGGTGGCCTACTACCCCGAGCTGCTGGCGGCCAATGTGCCCGAGCTGAAGACCACCCGCTTCCTCAACCCCTACTTCGGTCTGCACCGCCCCAAGGACTTTGAGCGCCGGGCCGGGGAGTGGTTCTTCAACGAGTTCCAGGTGCCCAAGCGGGAGACCTCCGCCGCCGTCAAGGCCGCCTACGCCGCCTATGAGGCCTATAAGGATGACCTGCGTGAGACGGGCAAGCGCTACATCGAGCAGGCCCGCCGGGAGGGCAAGCCCATCCTGGTGGTAGCCGGCCGGCCCTATCACATGGACCCGGAGATCAACCACGGCATCAACGACCTCATTACCTCCTACGGTTTCATTTTGATCACCGAGGACGCGGTGGCCTATCTGGAGGATAAGGCCCCCCGCCATGTTCTGAACCAGTGGACCTACCACGCCCGGATGTACAACGCCGCCCGGTATGTGTGCACTCAGAAGGACATGGAACTCATCCAGCTGGTAAGCTTCGGCTGCGGCATTGACGCCATCACCGGCGACGAGATGCGCTCCATTCTGGAGCAGGGCGGCAAGCTCTATACCCAGCTGAAAATCGACGACATCAGCAACCTGGGCGCGGTCAAGATCCGCATCCGCTCCCTGATGGCAGCCATTGAGGCAAGAAAGGAACATTGATTATGGCGAAATTGGTATATGATGAATCCGGTCGTCTTCTGTTTACCAAGGAGATGAAGGAGGAGTACACCCTCCTGATGCCTCAGATGCTCCCCGTTCACTTCGGCATGCTGAAAAAGCTGCTGGAGTGCGAGGGGTATAAGGTAGATATGCTCACCACCAATCATCGTGGCATTGTGGACGAGGGATTGAAGTACGTCCACAACGACACCTGCTACCCCGCCCTGCTGGTCATCGGCCAGCTCATCGACGCGGTGAAGCACGGCGGCTATGACCCCCACAAGGTGGGTCTGCTCATCACCCAGACCGGCGGCGGCTGCCGGGCCAGCAACTACATCCACCTGCTCCGGAAGGCCCTGGAGAAGGCGGACATGGCTTACATCCCCGTGGTATCCGTCAACCTGTCCGGCCTGGAACACAATCCCGGCTTCCATCTGACGCTCCCCTTCATCCGCAAGGCGGTATATGCCATGATGTACGGCGACATCATCGTCAATGTGGCCAACCAGGTCCGCCCCTACGAGGTGAACGAAGGGGCCGCCGACGAAATGATCGACCACTGGTCCCAGAAGCTGGTAGACGGCTTCCAGGCGGGCAAGGGCATGAGCCGCGCCCAGATGCGCCAGAACTTCGACGCCATCTGCGCAGACTTTGCCGCCATCCCCGTCCAGGGCGAGCCCAAGATCCGCGTGGGCGTGGTGGGCGAGATCTATG
>DBFWXD010000015.1:0-3592 GCA_048215895.1 Eubacteriales bacterium | reverse complement strand
TGTGGCGAAGATCGGCTCCCGCCGGGCCCAGGGCTCGGACGGAGCTCTGCTGGGCGCCCGGGCCAGCTACATTGCCGGCTGTTCCGCCACCGCCTGCACCATGGCCGACCAGTGGTACGGCTCCCCGGCCACCGGCACCATGGCCCACTCCTGGGTGCAGATGTTCCCCGATGAGTACACCGCCTTTAAAACCTACTGTGAGCTCTACCCCGACAACGCCACCCTGCTGGTGGACACCTACAACGTGCTCAAGTCCGGCGTGCCCAACGCCATCCGTGCCTTCAAAGAGGTCCTCCTCCCCCGCGGCATCACCAAGTGCGGCATCCGCCTAGATTCCGGCGACCTCACCTATCTGTCCCAGAAGGCCCGGCAGATGCTGGACGATGCCGGCCTGACCGACTGTAAGATCGTGGTGTCCAACGCCCTGGACGAGTATATCATCCGGGACCTGGTGCGCCAGGGGGCACGGATCGACTCCTTCGGCGTGGGCGAGCGGCTCATTACCTCCCGCAGCGAGCCGGTGTTCGGCGGTGTGTACAAGCTGGCCGCCATTGAGGATGACCAGGGCAATATCATCCCCAAGATCAAGATCAGCGAGAACCCCGCCAAGATCACCACCCCCCACTTCAAGAAGGTGTACCGGATCTTTTCCAAGGACACCGGCAAGGCCGAGGCGGATCTCATCTGCCTGCACGATGAGCAGTTCAACTTTGACGAGCCTCTGGAGCTCTTTGACCCCGACGCCACCTGGAAGCGGAAGACCTTTACCAACATCGAGGCCCGGGAGCTGATGGTGCCCATCTTCCAGCAGGGCGAGCTGGTCTATCAGGTCCCCGACCTTCAGGCCAGCCGGGCCTACTGCCAGCGGCAGGTGGACTCCCTGTGGGACGAGGTCAAGCGCTTTGAGAACCCCCACAACTACTATGTGGACCTGAGTCAGAAGCTGTGGGATATTAAGCAGCATCTGCTCAACAGCCACGATATGAAGTAAGCGAAAGCAGCCAAGCTTCCGATCAGAGAAAATAAAAGGTGCCCCGGCCAATGGCCGGGGCACCTTTTTGCGGCAATAAAAATAGCCCGGTGGTTGGACCGGGCTATTTGATGAATCAGAGGATGCACAGGATCAGGGTCAGCAGAATCCAGACAATAGCCACCCACTTGGTCATCTTGGCCAGCTTAGCGTCAACGCTCTTGGCCTTGTTCTTGGACAGGAAGGTGTCAGCGCCGCCGGCAATGGCTCCGGACAGGCCGGCGCTCTTGCCGGACTGGAGCATAACCACAGCGATAACCGCCAGCCCACACAGGACCTGGGCGATGGTAAGGATCAGATTCAGAGTTTCCATTTGTTCTCGTTCCTTTCAAGGCCCCTGGGGGGCAAATGTTTCTTACATGAACCGGAAACGCCCGGAAGTACAGAAGATTGTACCACAAATGTGGAAAGATTGCAAGACTTTCCCGAAAAATTCCGGGAAAACGGGGAAAACTACCACAAGTTGTGGAAGAAATTCCCCAGTTCCACACCATCAGGTGGAAGGTTCCGACTGGGGACGGCGGTAATAGACGATGCCGTTTTTGCAGAAGGTCTCCAGAAGTCCCTGGTCGGTAAGGTACTCCACAAAGAAGCGGATGTTGCGCTCAAACCGCAGGGCCCGGCGGGGCTTGTGGGTAAAGAGCTCGTCCTGGATGCACACCGCCTCGTTAATCTGGCTGGCGGACATGGGCCGGACGATGAGAGAGAGAATCTCCTGGGCCCGGCGGCGGATGAGGGCCTGGTTTTCATCAATGAGCCCCTCCACCTCCTCCTGGGAGCAGGTGCCCCGGTGGGCCATGATATAGTGGGTGCAGTTCAGTCCCCGCAGCGCTTCCCGGCTCTCCATGGCCGCCTGCTGGCTGAGGTTATAGGGCAGCTTGGCCTTTAGCATCTCGTGGCTGAGCAGGGCATCGGCGGTATAGCACACCTGGTCGGGGGTGATGATGCAGATGTGCCCGGCGGAGTGGCCGGGGGTGTGGAGAATCTGAAATTCTGCCCCGCAGAAGGAGAAAGGACCGTTCTCTGGCGGGATAATCACATCGGGGGTGTGGACCATGCAGGAGGACTCCCGGGCCACCATGTCCGGGGGCAGGGTGAGAAAGTAACATTTCAGGGTGAGAATGTTGGAACACATGGCGGCTTCCGGGGCCGTGAGGGCGATCTTGGTCCCATACTTTGCCTGAAAATATCCGCTGTTGGCGCAGTGGTCCACATGGGCGTGGGAGCACAGCACCCCCACCGGGCGAAGGCCGTGGGACAGCAGGGCCTGTTCCAGCTCCTCCCGCTCTTCCAAAAGGCCGGTATCCAGCAGGATGCAGCGGCTCTCGTCCAGCTTGTAAAAGGGAATCAGCTCCATGGCCTCCGCCACCCAAGTGTTTCCCTTAATCTGCCTTAGTTCCATGGGCTCCTCCCTTCTCCTCCCCCTGCTTTAAGTAGACCATCAGTACCGCCACATCCGCGGGGGACACGCCGGACACCCGGCTGGCCTGGCCCAGGTTCCGGGGCCGGATTTCAGCAAGCTTCTGCCGGGCCTCCAGACGAAGGCCCGAAATGGACGGGTAGTCCAGATTGGGAGGCAGAGGCCGCTCCTCCAGGCGCTTGACCTCCTCCACCTGCCGAAGCTGCCGGTCGATGTAGCCGGCGTACTTACTGGTGATTTCCGCCTCGCTGACCACCTTGGCGGGCAGCTGGGGCCGCTGGGGGTCAAAGGGGGTCAGATCCGCATAGGTGAGCCGGGGGCGGCGGAGCAGGTCGCTGAGCCGGGCGCCGTCCTTCACTGGGGGCTCGCCCCGGTTCTCCAGCAGCTGGTTCAGCTCCGGAGAGGGTGGCGTGCCCGTGTGCTCCAGGCGGTCCACTTCCTTGTCCACCATGCGGTACTTCTCCAGCACCTTTTCATATTGTGCCCGGGAAACAAGGCCCAATTCATAGCCGATGGGGGTGAGCCGCCGGTCGGCATTGTCCTGGCGGTGGAGCAGCCGGTACTCCGTGCGGGAGGTCATCATCCGGTAGGGCTCGTTGGTGCCCTTGGTCACCAGGTCGTCAATGAGTACGCCGATGTAGCCCTGATCCCGGCGGAGAATGAAGGGGGGCTTGCCCAAAATCTTCAGGGCCGCGTTGACCCCCGCCACAAACCCCTGGACGGCGGCCTCCTCATAGCCGGAGGAGCCGTTGAACTGTCCCGCCCCGTAGAGGCCGGGGACGGACTTGACCTCCAGGGTGGCCTCCAGCTGGGTGGGGTCTACGCAGTCGTACTCAATGGCGTAGGCACACCGGGTCATCTCCGCCTGCTCCAGGCCGGGGATGGTGTGGAGCATCTGGATCTGCACCTCCTCGGGCAGCGAGGAGGAAAAGCCCTGGATATACAGCTCCTCCGTATCCAGGCCCATGGGCTCAATAAACAGCTGGTGGCGCTCCTTGTCCGGGAAGCGGTCCACCTTGGTCTCGATGGAGGGGCAGTACCGGGGGCCCACCCCCTCGATGGTGCCGTCAAAGAGGGGCGAGCGGGACATGTTGGCGCGGATAATGTCGTGGGTGCGCTGGTTGGTGTAGGTGAGGTAGCAC
>DBFWXD010000149.1:0-2622 GCA_048215895.1 Eubacteriales bacterium | reverse complement strand
GAGTAATCATTTGGAAAGGAAGCGGCAAAAATGTACATTGATCCCACCCGATACACCACCCGGCCCACGGATGACCGCATCCCCCAGGAGCTGGCCATCTACGACCGGCTGGAGGAGCTGAACATCCCCTATGTCCGGGTGGATCATGACCACGCCGATACCATTGAGATCTGCCACCAGGTGGAGCAGATTCTGGAGGGGAAGATCTGCAAGAACCTCTTCCTCTGCAATCGCCAGCAGACGGAGTTTTACCTGCTGATGATGCCGGGAGACAAGCCCTTCAAGACCAAATACCTCTCCGCCCAGCTGGGCTGTTCCCGGCTGTCCTTTGCCGACGACGGGCATATGGCCCAGTTTTTGCAGACGGTTCCCGGGTCGGTGTCCGCCATGGAGCTGCTGTTTGACACGGAGCACCATGTTCAGCTGGTCATCGACCGGGAGCTGATGAACGATGCCTTCATCAGCGGCCACCCGGGCATTTCCACCTCCACCCTGCGCCTGAAGCGGGAGGATATGCTGAAGTTTGTCTCCTCCACCGGCCATGAGCCCATCTACATCGACCTGCCCGACCCCAGAAACGAGGAATAAGAAAAACGTCCGGCGTTCCAAACGCCGGACGTTTTTTGTGGTTTTTTAAGCCTTGCGGAGAATGCCCATGGGGGTGCATTCCTCGCCCTGACCCAGGGGGTTGTCGCCCAGGGCCTTGGCCAGAAAGTCCATGGAGGGGGACTTTTCGGAGAAGCCCAGGATGTTGGCGCCCAGGTCGTTGATGTCCACAATGGCCACTGGGTGGCCCAGGGCCTGGGCCAGCTTTTTGGAGGTGCCCATGGGATCGGCGGGGGTGAGCACCACATAGTGGTCATAGGGCGGGATGGTGCCCTCGGTGGGGCCGTCAATGCCCCGGGCCTTGGGGCCCGCCACAATGTAGAACCAGCCCTTTTGGTGCAGAATCTTGCCGATGACGCTGCAGAAGGCGGCGAAGAGAATTCGGGGGGTGCCGCACTCCTGAAGGGCCATTTCCATGGTCTCGGGGATGCCCAGGCCGATGCCTGCGGGGGTCTTGGTGACATAGCGGCTCAGGGTGACGGCCAGCTTCCGGGGCTTGATATCCTCCATGGGGATGGCCCGGCTCTGGGTGCAGGCCACGGCCTTTTCAGAGATGAACAGGATGTCCCCAGGCTGCATCTTGTCCTTGGGGTACTTGTTGACCACATCCACCATGTTGTCGTCCTTGGTAATGAGGTGGGTTTTCACCGGGATGCGCAGATAGTCCACCCCATCCACGGTGCGGACCAGGTTTTTCCCCGGATTGGCGGAATAATTGTCGTGCTCGGGCATGATATAGTTCTCCTCTCAGCGGGGCGGATGTGCCCCGGTTCAGTTTGTCCAATGCGGGCTCATTATAGCACCGTGTGGACAGGGTTTCCATCCCCTGTGGAAAATTTTTATACTTTTCCCCGGAGACAGCCCCCGTCCACCCCGGAAATGCCCACATTTCGCAGCTGATTGTGGAGAACTTCCGGGCTCTCCACCGCTACCTCGGTGTATCGAGTGGTGTAGCCATGCCACGCTCCGTCCCGCTGCTGCTCAAAGAGGACCTCCACCGTCTGGCCCACAAACTGCGCCAGATAGGCCTGCTCCATGGCCTGAGCCACCTGAGATGCCCGGTGGGCCCGCTCCTCCTTCACGGCCTTGAGCACCTGGTCGGGCATTTTGGCCGCCGGGGTGCCCGGGCGCTTAGAGTAGGGGAAAATGTGCATGGCGGAGAAGGCGCACTTCTGGATGAAGTCCAGGGTCTGGGCAAACTCCTCCTCCGTCTCCCCGGGAAAGCCCACAATGAGGTCGGTGGTGATGGCGGGGGCGTGGAAATACCGGCGCAGAAGAGTGACGCTCTCATAGTAGCGAGCGGTGTCGTACTTCCGGTTCATCCGCTTCAGAGTGGCGTCGCAGCCGCTCTGCATGGACAGGTGGAAGTGGGGACAGAGATTGGGCAGCTTGGCCGCCCGGGCGCAGAACTCTTCCGTGATGGTGCGGGGCTCCAGAGAGCCCAGGCGCACCCGGCAGTCGGGTGCGGCATGGCACACGGCTTCGATCAGGTCGATGAGGGTGGGCCCGTCCTTCCACTCGTGGCCCCAGGAGGAAATCTCAATGCCGGTGAGCACCAGCTCCCGGTAGCCCTCCGAGGCCAAAAGGGCGGCCTGCTCCCGGGCCTTGTCCAGGGGCAGGGAGCGGATGGGCCCCCGGGCGTAGGGGATGATGCAGTAGGAACAGAAGTTGACGCAGCCGTCCTCCACCTTCAGCATGGCCCGGGTCCGGCCCTCCAGCCCGCCGGCGGGGAGCACCTCAAAGACCCGGCGCTCAAAGGCGTTGTCCAGGGCGGTGATGGGCTGACGTTCCTGCCAGGTGCGCTCCAGCAGCTCCACAAAGCCCTGCCGGTCGCCGGTGCCGGACACCAGGTCGATGGAAAGCCCCTCCATGTCCTGGGGGTGGGTCTGGGGGTAGCAGCCGCACACGGCGATGATGGCGTCGGGGGCGGTTTTCCGGGTGCGGCGGATGATCTGGCGGGACTTCTTGTCGCTGACGGCGGTGACGGTGCAGGTGTTGATGATATAGGCGTCGGCG
>DBFWXD010000148.1:0-2369 GCA_048215895.1 Eubacteriales bacterium | reverse complement strand
TTTTTCGCGGAACTATCTGTTAGAATTGTACAAGACACCCCCCTTTTTGTCAAGGGTTTCCGTGAAATAATTTCCCTCCACACCCATTCTCCGCTACATTTTTCTAAGAATTGTCAGTCATTGCAACGGACACAAACGATGCCCGTCATCCCACTTTTTTTGCCCAATCGACGCAGCCACGACGCCGGGTTTTCGCGGGGACTACATACGCTCTTCTCCTGCGCACAAAACAAGCGGGCTCTGCAGCAGTGCAGAGCCCGCTTTGGAACGCAGCGATTTACTTTTCCAGAATCTGGCCGATCATCTGATCCACCATAATGAGGCATCGGGGCAGATGGAAGGGGCCCTTAAAGGTGGAACCCTTGGTGGAGGGCATAGTGGGCAGGCCATCACGGCGCAGGTAGCCGTACCACTCGCCGTACTCCGGATCGGCAAAGTGGGCCTTGCAGTAGTCGAGCGTCTTCACAAACCACTCCAGATACTTCTCGTCCCCAGTGTCCTTGTAGAGCATCATGGAGGCGATGAGGATCTCGTTGTGGGGCCACCACAGCTTCATATCGTGCTCATAAGCTTCCGGGGGCTTGCCCAGGCAGTCGATGAAGTACAGCAGTCCTCCATATTCCTTGTCCCAGCCGGCCTCAATGGCCCAGTCGAAGATCTGGGCAGCCTTCTTGACCAGCTCCTTGTCGCCGGTGCGCTGGGCGTGCTCCAGCAGGAACCAGACGCCCTCGATGTCGTGGCCGGGGTTGACGGTGCGGCCCTCGGTGTAGTAGAGCCGAGGGGTGCCGTCCACGTCCACATTCTCCAGCACGCACTTGAGCTCCGGCTTCACATGGTACTTGAAAATCTCGTCCACGCACTGCTGGGCGTACTGCTCGTACATCTCCTTGCGCTCCGGGTCTACCCGCAGCATGGTGCCCGTCACATTCAGGATGATCATGGGCAGGCCGAAGGCACGGCCGGAACGGGTCTCGGGAATGGTCTTGGGGCCAAGGCCGGTGGGGTCCTCTCCCCCGTGGCTCAGGCTCCAGTAGATATCGTAGGCCTTCCGGGCCCGCTCCAGGCACTCCCGCTCCCCGGTGACGCCGTAGTACTCGGCATTGGCCAGGGCATAGAAGGCCTCAGAGTAGAAGTAACGGCGCTGACGCAGAGGCTTGCCGTCCTCCGTGACGGTAAAGTACATCCGGTCTCCTGCCTGGCGGTTGATGCAGTACTTCTCCATAAAGTCCAGGCAGCTCTTGCTGGCCGCCAGCCACTCGTCCTTCACTCCATACACATGACACAGGTGGGCAAATATCCAGCCGCAGCGCCCCTGCATCCATACGCTTTTATCCGTAGAATAGATCTCGCCTTTTCGGTCTAAACAGGTATATACGCCGCCATACTTGGGGTCCATGCCATACTTCAGCCAGAACTCCACGCTGATCTTCAGCTGCTCCTGAACCCAGGCGCGGCTGTCTTGTAGCGTTTTTCTCACATCCATGTCAGACACCTCGTTTCATAATATTCGGTTGTTCCTCCAAGAATCCACTTTTTATAGTTTATCATTTTTTCCCATCCTTTTCAAGCTATGGGCCTGATTTCCCCCGGCAAAAAAGGTTGCCCGCCAGGGGGTGACAAAGGCCAGGTCCGCGTGGTATGATGAATGCTAAGCTACATGAGCTTGCACAAATTTGCCCAAGGCTGGTGTTGCACCTATGTTTTCCTCCCTGTTTAACTCGGAAGCCCCCTTCTGGCGCCTGATGAGCTCCCTGGTGGATCTTTTGGCACTGAGCCTTCTGTGGGTCTTCACCTCCCTTCCTCTGGTCACGCTGGGGGCGTCTACCGCTGCGTTGTACGATGCCGCCGCCCGGTGTGTCCGGCAGGGAAAAGCCGGCGCGCTGTCCCGCTATTTCTCCACCTTCCGCCGGGAGCTGAAGCAGGGGGCTCTTCTCAGCCTTATGTTCTTGATTGGCGGTTTCCTTCTGCTGATTCCTCTGCGGTTTTTCTGGCTGGCGGTGGTGGCCGATCTGCCTGGGGCCAGAATCGCCCTGGCGGCCTACACCATTTTTCTGGTTCTCCCCCTGGGCGCCTTCTGCTGGGCGTTTCCCATCTTGTCCCGCTTTGCCTTCTCCCTTTTGGGGATTGTAAAGGTGAGCTTCCAGTGTTCCATCGCCTACCTGCCTGTGACCTTTCTCCTGGTCGTCTCAGCGGTACTGGCCGGGCTGGTCAGCGCCCTCTACTGGGTCCCGGTGCTGATTCTGCCCTGTCTGCTGGCCTTACTCTGGTCGTGGCCGATGGAGCGGATTTTCGCCAAGTATACCCCTTCCGATTCCTCTTCCCACGAGGCATAACGCCTCATTATATTCAACTTTCCCGCTTTCGCGGGC
>DBFWXD010000147.1:0-4959 GCA_048215895.1 Eubacteriales bacterium | reverse complement strand
CGGCGGTACGCGTGCTCTACACACACCCAATTCATACCACCGTCCAAGCTTTAGCGTCGCAGGGCGGTGAAATCGCGTTAGATTCTGCCTTGTGTTTCGACAGGACCTGTTCAAACCAACGAAGGATGTCTCCATCCTTTTGCGGCAGCGACCCATATCCCTGCGGTAGCCTTACCTACCGGATTACAGGGTTATTATACCCCAGCTTTTCCATTCTGTCAACCAGAATTATGAAATAGCCTCATTGAACGATGACATTTTTCTCTCCCAGGCGCTCCTTTAGGTCAGCCACCAGGGCGGGATGAATCTGACAGCGGGACCCAACCCGCTTTTTGCAGTCCTCAAAATAGAGGATCACCTGACTCTCTCCCGGGAAGAAGGACAGGGCCAGCCGGATTTTCCGCAGGCGGGGGTCCTCCCGGCTGGGCAGGCGCAGCCACAGCTTCTCCTCTTTCCCCTTCTCCGGCTCCAGGTCCCCCAGGGGGCGGATGGAATCCACCATAATCTGAGGCTCCTTCTCGTCCCGGACGGAGATCTTACCCGTCACCAGCACGGCGCTGTTTTCCCGGATGTAGCTGCCGCTCTCGTTCAGAACCCGGGAGAAGCACAGCAGCTCCATGGAGGCGGTGTCGTCCTCCAGGTTGACATAAGCCATTAAAGTGTTGTTGCGGGTGGTGCGGGTTTTATAGGCTGAGATCACACCGGCGATGGTCACCCGCTGCTCGTCCCGATATTGTCTGGGGCCGTCCTCCCGGGCAAAATCCCCTAGAATAGAACCGATGGTCACCGCGCCCACCGCCTTAGCCTGCTCCCGGTACTGGTCCATGGGGTGCCCGGAGAGGTAGAGGCCGGTGGTCTCCTTCTCCATGGTCATCAGCTCCTGGGGGGAGTACTCGGGCAGATCGGGCAGGTGTAGAGTGGGCAGTGGGGAGCCGCTCTCCTCTCCCCCGCCAAAGCCGAACAGGTCCATCTGGCCCTCCACGTTCCGCTTGCGGCTGGCGGCGATGCCGTCCAGCACCTGGCCATAGACCTGCATAAGCTGGGAACGGCGGTAGCCCATAGCGTCAAAGGCGCCGCTTTTGATGAGGCTCTCCACCACCCGCCGGTTCAGGTCCTGATCAAAGAGGCGGTCGCAAAAGTCCATAAAGTCTGTAAAGGCTCCGCCTTTACGCCGTTCTTCCAGCAGGCTGTTGATCACTGCCCGGCCCACGCCCTTCAGGGCCACCAGGCCAAAGCGGATGCCGCCCTCCACCACGGTGAAGTCGGCGTCCGACTCGTTCACATCCGGGGGCAGCAGCGGGATGCCCATGTCCCGGCACTCGGCGATGTAGTCGGCCACCTTTTCGGTGGAGTCCAGCACCGAGGTGAGCAGGGCAGCCATATACTCCTTGGGGTGGTGGCATTTGAACCAAGCCGTCTGGTAGGCCACCACAGCATAGCAGACCGCGTGGGCCTTGTTGAAGGCGTAGTTGGCAAAGTCGTTGATCTCGTCATAGATGGACTCGGCAATGGCGGCCGGAACGCCGTTTTTCTCGCAGCCGATAATATTCCGGGAGGGGTCCCCGTGGACAAAAGCCGCCCGCTCCCGCTGAATGTCCTTGGCCTTCTTTTTGGACATGGCCCGGCGCACCATATCGGCCTGGCCCAGGGAGTAGCCCGCCAGCTGCTGGAAGATCTGAATGACCTGCTCCTGGTAGACGATACAGCCGTAGGTATTGGACAAGATGGGCACCAGAGAGGGGTGCTTATAGGTGATTTTTTCCGGGTTATTTTTGCAGGCAATGAACCGGGGGATGGAATCCATGGGGCCGGGGCGGTAAAGGGCAATGATGGCGGTGATGTCCTCGATGTTCTGGGGCTTCAGGCCCAGACACACCCCCGTCATTCCCGCCGACTCCATCTGGAACACACCGGCAGTTTTTCCCTCGGAGAGCATGGCCATGGTGGCCGGATCATTTTCCGGAATGGAGGCAAGGGTAAAGTCTTTTTCCTTGCTCTTCACCATGCGCATGGCATCGTCCAGAATGGTCAGGTTCCGAAGGCCCAGGAAGTCCATTTTCAGCAGGCCCAGCTCCTCCAGGGTGGTCATGATGTACTGGGTCACGGGCAGGCCGTCGTTGGTGGCTAGAGGCACGTAGTCACAAACGGGCCGGCTGGTAATCACCACGCCCGCGGCGTGGGTGGAGGTGTTCCGGGGCATTCCCTCAATGGCCATGGCCGTGTCGATGAGCTTCTTGACCTTCTCGTCCCCGTCGTAGGCATCTTTGAGCTGCTTGGAAAGCTTCAGTGCGTCCTCCAGGGTAATGTGCAGCGCTCCCGGGCCGCTGGGGATGAGCTTGGCCACCGCATCCACGTCGCCGTAGGGCATGCCCAGCACCCGGCCCACGTCCCGTACGGAGCCCCGGGCGGCCATGGTACCAAAGGTGACGATCTGGGCCACGTGATCGGAGCCATATTTTCGGTTTACATAATCAATAACTTCCTGACGCCGGCGGATGCAGAAGTCAATGTCGATATCGGGCATGGACACGCGCTCGGGGTTGAGGAAGCGCTCGAAATAGAGGTTATACTTCATGGGGTCCAGGTCGGTGATGTTCAGACAGTAGGACACCATAGAGCCCGCCGCTGAGCCACGGCCCGGTCCCACCGGAATCCCGTTGCCCTTGGCAAAGGCGATGAAGTCGGAGACGATGAGGAAGTAGTCCACAAACCCCATCTTCCGGATCATGTCCATCTCATACTGGAGCTGCTTGCGGTACTCCTCCGGCCCGTCGGGATAGCGGCGGGCAAAGCCGTCCAGGCAGAGCTTTCGGAAATAGGCCTCTCCGTCTGTCCAGCCCTCGGGCAGCTGGAAGTGGGGCAGGTGGTACTTGCCGAACTCAAACTCCACGTTGCACAGCTGGGCGATTTTTGCGGTATTCTCCAACGCCTCGGGATGGTTGGGAAACAGGGCGGCCATCTCGTCCTCAGACTTTACATAAAACTCCCGGGTCTCAAAGCGCATCCGGTTGGGCTCATCCAGAGTCTTACCCGTCTGGATGCACATGAGGATGTCCTGCATCTCCGCGTCCTCCCGACGGAGATAGTGGGCATCGTTGGTGGCAATCAGCGGAATGCCGGTCTCCTCGTGGAGGCGGAGAATTCCGGCGTTGACCCGCTTCTGGGCGTCAATGCCGTGGTCCTGAAGCTCCAGATAGTAGCCGTCTTCTCCAAACAGCTCCCGCATCTCCAGGGCCACCGCCTTGGCTCCCTCATAGTCGTCGGCCAGCAGCAGCCGGGGAATCTCCCCGCCCAGACAGGCAGAGCAGGCAATGAGGCCGCCGCAGTGCTCCCGCAGCAGGTCCATGTCGATGCGGGGTTTAATATAAAAGCCCTCCAGATAGGCCTGGGACACCATGTAGGAGAGGTTGCGGTAGCCCTCCTCGTTGCGGCACAACAGCACCAAATGGCGGGACTCCGCGTCAAACTCATGGACCTTCTGAAAGCGGGTACGGCCCCGGGGGGCCACATAGACCTCACAGCCGATAATAGGCTTAATCCCCTCGGCCTTACAGGCCCGGTAGAAGTCGATGACCCCGTACATGCAGCCGTGGTCGGTGATGGCCACCGCCTCCTGGCCCAGCTCCTTCACCTGCTGGACCAGCTTTTTGATTCGACAGGCTCCGTCCAGCAGGGAAAATTCCGTATGGAGATGTAGATGGACAAAGGACATAGAATTTCCTCTCTTTGAAACCGGCGCAGGCCATTTTTCAGGCAGGTTCTTCCGCCTGGTATCCCACAAAGCCGGATTGATCGCTTACACTGTACAGCCCATAGAAGGGCAGCTGCTGCGGCACTTCCCCGGAAAAGGCAGAGGTCGTCCAGGACAGAAATTCTTCCGGCAGGTCCTTCGTCTCCGCTCCCGGCAGATAGAGCCAGACCTCCCGGGCCTGCTCCAGGCCGTTTGGCTGGGCGGAGACATACTGGATTCCCTCTTCATAGGTTACCTCACCCGGCTTCTGCTGGGTGGACAGGTATTCCAGCTCCATGGTCCAGAAGTGGTCGTCCACCTTGGCAGGCTGGGAGAAGCTGCCGGAAAAGTCGCAGATATAGACGGTCCCGTTGGGGTTCTCCTCCCCGATATCGCCCATATCCATATCCTCGTAGTGTCCGGTGAAGGTGCCGTCCGGCTGGAGCGTCAGTTGGGTGCTCCAGCCCCCCGCGCCGCTGGAAAACACAAAGTTCAGCGCCCCGGACTCTGTCAAGGGATTTTCCTGTTCAGACTCTGTACTTTGAGCACTTTCCGTCTGGTTTGACGAGGAGGTTTCTGTTCCTGCGCGGGTACACCCCGACCCCAGCAGAAGCGCCAGGGCCAGAGCGGCAGCCAGTAGTTTTTTCATAGAACGTTCTCCCGGCTCAGGCCTCTTCCTTAGCCGCCTCCTCCAGGGTCTCCCCGGTCAGGCGGTACACCGTCCACTCATCCATGGGAACGGCCTGCATGCGCTTGGTATAAAAGTCGATGGAGGGGGTGTTCCAATCCAGACAGGACCACTCCAGCCGCCCGCAGCCCCGCTCCACAGCGATGCGGGCCAGGTGCTTGAGCAGGGCCTTGCCGTAGCCGTGGCCCCGCTCCTCAGGCAGGACGAACAGGTCCTCCAAATAGACCCCCGCCCGGCCCAGGAAGGTGGAGAAGTTATGGAAAAGCAGGGCAAAGCCCACCGCTTTTCCCTCATGGATGGCGAAGATCACCTCAGCCTTTTTCTTTTCAAAAATCCACTCCCGCAAAATTTCCGGGGTGGCCACCACCTGGTCGGCCATATGCTCATACTCCGCCAGGGCGCGGATGAAGGACAAAATCAGCTCCTCGTCCCCAGGGACCGCGGAGCGAAAGGTACAAGTTGCCATTTGTAATCTCTCCTCGTTATGTATTGCTGTTTGATTCCTCTTTGCCCAGCTCCACCAGCTTTCGCAGCCGGTGGT
>DBFWXD010000146.1:0-2623 GCA_048215895.1 Eubacteriales bacterium | reverse complement strand
CAGTGAGTTTGTCACCATGGCCTCCCATCTGATCTATATTAAAACCAGAATGCTCCTTTCCATCCACGATGAAGAGGCCATGAGCGAGATGGAACAGCTCATTGCCACCCTGGAAGCCCATCAGCGCAATGAAAATTATCTGAAGATCAAGGCGGTAGTCCCTGCTATGGACGGCCGGTTCCAAATCGGCCAGGATTACCTGACCAAGGTGCCGGAGGCCATCCAGCCGGACAAGACCTACCGCTACGTCCATGACAAGGATGACCTTCTGCGGGCCATGACGGCAGTTCTCAGCCGTACCGACCATAAGCTTCCGCCTCCGATGGCGTCGTTTCAGGGAATTGTGGGCCGGGAGCCCTACCCGGTGGCCGACAAGGCGGGGGAGATCCTTCAGCGGCTGGTCCGGTTTGGCGTCACCCGGTTCCGGGCCTTGTTCAAGGGCAACCGCAGCCGTTCCGAGGTGGTGGCCACCTTCCTGGCGGTGCTGGAGCTGTGCAAGGCCCACCGCCTGCGCCTGGCCGGCACCGAGGAGGACTGCACCGTCACCTGTACCCAGGACGAGGGAATGGAAGAAGTTAAGTTTACCGCCGACAGCGAGTAAGGAGGCAGCCCATTGGAACTGAAAGAGTTGGAATCCGCCCTGGAAGGGGTGCTGTTTGCCGCCGGCGAGCCGGTGCCTGTGGAGCGGCTGTGTCTGGGACTGGAAGTGGACCGGCCCACGCTGGACGCGGTGGCCCAGCGCCTGATGGACAAATACAGCTATGACCGCCGGGGAATCCGCCTTCTGAAGCTGGACACCAGCTATCAGCTGTGCTCGGCCCCGGAGTATGCCCCCTACATCCGGAAGACCCTGGAGAGCCGCAAGCCTGCCCGCCTGTCTCAGCCTGCTCTGGAGGTGTTGGCCATCATCGCCTACTATCAGCCGGTGACCCGTGCCTATGTGGACCAGGTGCGCGGCGTGGACAGCTCCTATACGGTGGGGCTGCTGCTGGAGCGGGAACTGATTGAAGAGGCGGGGCGCCTGGCCGTTCCCGGGCGGCCGATGCAGTTTCGCACCACGAAAAACTTTTTGCGCTCCTTTGGCCTGTCCAGCCTGGAGGAGCTGCCGGAGCTGCCCAATTCCTCCCAGGAGGGCAGCCAGATGACGCTGGAACTGGAAAACAGCCTGGCCCGCCTGAGAGAGGCGGAGCAGCAGGGCAGGGAGGGGCCGGAGGACCCGGCCGAAGAGTCGTGACGGGCCTTTGGATTGCGGCCGTCGTCCTAGCCATACTGTTCCTGGTGGGACAAGTGCGGGTGGGCGTACGAGGAGAGTATACCGCCCACGGGATTACGGCCTGGATTCGCCTGGGCCCGGTGCACTTGAAGGTTTGGCCCCGTAAAGCGGCCAAACAAAAACCGGCCCGGGAGAAAAAGGAGCAAAAGCCGAAAAAAGAGTCCGGCAAAAAAACTCAGGCTCCTGCTGGGGGAGCGCTGGAGTATGTTCGGGAGCTGCTGCCTCTGGCTTTGGAGGCAGCGGGACAGTTTCGCCAAAAGTTGCAGGTAGATCATCTGGAGCTGGTGCTGCGGGCAGGGGCCCATGACCCTGCCGACGCGGCCATGGTTTATGGCTATGCCAACGCCGCTCTGGGAGGACTGTGGCTGCCTTTGACGGAGGCCTTCCATGTGAAGGACGGCAGAGCGCGGGTGGAGCTTGATTTTGAATCGGAGCATACCACACTATATGCCTTGGGAGCCATGTCCATAAAGGTGGGACAGGCCCTGTGGCTGGGACTTTACTTTGGCCTGAAAGGCCTATCAAAGCTGGCGGCCGTCAAGGGACGGCGGAGTGCCAGAGAAAAGGAAAGAAAGGCGGTCTGATTTATGGAAAATCAGGAGAAGAAGAATCCCATCGGCCGGCTGATGCAGGATACCATGGAGCAGGTGCGGGCCATGGCCGACGCCGACGTGATTGTAGGTACCCCCATTCAGGCGGAGGGCGTCACCCTCATTCCGGTGTCCCGGATGTCCATTGGCGTGGGCGGCGGCGGCACGGAGTTTTCCACCAAAAAGCAGACCATGGGCGGCGACAACGCCTTTGGCGGCGGCAGTGCCGCCAGCGCCAAGCTGGAGCCGGTGGCCTTTCTGGTGATCCGGGATGGAAATGTGAAGCTGCTCCCTGTGGGCGGCGCGCCGGTGACCACCATGGACCGGGTGATTGAACTGGTGCCCGAAGTGGTGGACAAGGTGACGGACTTTCTCCAGACGCAGAAGGAAAAAAAGGAATTTGAGGAATAACCCGCCCAGCGAGCACAGAATTTTCCCGCCATAATTGAGCCGGGACGCAGCATACTAAGCCTTACCAAGAAAAAGAAGAGGTGGGGTTATGAAACTGCGTCTGGCGGCGGCGGCACTGGCCGCAATATGCCTTTTGATGAGCGTGCCTGGGGCGGGTGCGGTGAGCACTGAGGCCCAGGCCGCCATTTTGATGGATGCGGACAGCGGACGGGTTCTCTATGGGCACAACATCCACGACCGGCGTCTGATTGCCAGTACCACCAAGCTGATGACCGCTCTGGTGGCGCTGGAGTCTGGCGTGGAGCTTTCCCGGGAAATCACGATAGAACCCCAGTGGGTGGGGGTGGAG
>DBFWXD010000145.1:0-1851 GCA_048215895.1 Eubacteriales bacterium | reverse complement strand
ACCCACCGGGGTAGCCATGCTCCCAAGGTTGGCGGCCAGGGTCTGGAGCACCACAAGGGGGGCCAGGTATTCCGTCCGTCCGATCAGCCCCAGCACCAGAACCGCAAATGGAACAAAGGTGATGAGCGCCACATCGTTGGTCACCACCATGGACACAAAGAAAGGTAGCAGCACTAGGGCAAGGCTGACCAGGCGCATCCGCCGCTCCCCCGCCAGCAACCGCTGGGCCAGCACTGCAAAAACACCGCACTCCTGCAGTCCCGCCACCACCGCCATCAGGCAGAACAGAAGGGTGAGTACCCGCCAGTCAATATAGTTCAGATAGGCCGGCGAGGGCGGATTGAGAAGCGTGGAAACTGCCGCGCAAACCGCCGCGATACAGAGTACCGGCTCCTTCCGCAGCAGGGCCAGCCACCTCCCCCTCTTCTCCTGAACCATCCATTCATCCCCTTCCAAGTGCAAAGAAAAAGCCACCCCGGCGGGTGGCCTTTCTCTCATGTTCGACAGCCGAATGCCATACATTAGTTTACTCGCTTCCCGCTCTGTGGTCAAGAGCAAAGCGGCCCGCCGCCCCGCTCTTTCACGAGTGCCGGAAGTCCTCCACCACGTCGGCCAGATGTACCGGTGACAATCCCGCGCTGTTGCAGCATTCGGCCAGCCGGTTTACCTCCTGGAAGTCCGTGGATATCCGTCCCACGCAAATGCCATTCGTCCCCCGAATTCCGTACATCTGCGGGTGGGAGGCCACATCCAGGAATACACAATACGTCTTGTGGTTGTTTCTCATGTAAGCTCTCTCCTCATTCCTAATACTTTTCGGTGATAAACGACTGAATTCGACCAGGTTCTCTCCTTTGCCGTGGTATACTAACCGTTGCCCCTTTCAAGGTCAGTGTTTTTCGACCATCCCCCTATCTTGTATTTCCTTCCGTGCTAATCCCTATATTATGTATTTCGAGAGGAATGTCAATACAATTCGGTTATTTTGACCGGTTCACCGGATTTTTTTACCACATCCGGTTAACTCATGTTCGTACAGGAGGGGTGTTCCATGTCCATGACCGAAAAACTGGCCTACATCAAGAAGCTGCGCCACCTGACCACGGAGGAGATCGCACAGCAGTCAGGCGTTCCGCTGGGGACTCTGAACAAAATCTTTTCCGGTCAAACCAAAAATCCAGCCGTCGGGCCTGTGGACAAGATCACTCAGGTCCTGCGCATTCCCATACACTACCTTTTAGATGACGAGCTTCCGATTGAATACCATGTCAGCACCTCCACGGACGATGGGATTTTACTGCTCTCCTCAGAGGAGATTCAATTTCTCATGAAATACCGGGATCTGGAGCCTCACAGCAAGCGGGCGGTGGATACCATGACCGAACTTCTCAATATGCCGCCTGGCCGGTTGGCAGGAAATCTGCCGGTCAAGCGGACCCTTTGCTATGTAACCGCTCCTCCCGGGGACTCCAACCCATTGGGTGACTCCTTTTTTCTGCGGCCTGTACTGATCCCCGAGACAGATGCCGCCGCCCGTGAGGCAGACTTTGCCGTTCTGCTCACCAACGGCAGTATGGAGCCGCTCTACTCCGCCGGAACCATTCTGCTCTGCAAAAGGGAGCATGCCTCCCGCCAGGAATATGGCCTGTTTCTTCTCAATCAGGAGGCGTTCATTCGCCGCCTGTACTATAAACGGGGCATCACCAAACTGGTCGCCCCTAATCTGAACTTCAAAGACATTATCATCCATGAGAACGACTCTCTGAAGTGTATCGGTACTATCACTGGCATCGCACACGGATGCCGGTGGGAATAGCCGGGTCCACAGCCCGATTCGGGCTGTGGACCCGT
>DBFWXD010000144.1:0-4307 GCA_048215895.1 Eubacteriales bacterium | reverse complement strand
GATATGGATTTATTGAAACAATGCCAGCAATGGTTTGAACAGGATGAAGCGCAGAAGGTAATCGACACCCTGGAAGCGATTCCTGCCGAGGAGCGCACCCCGGAACTGGACAGCGAATTGGCCAAGGCATATATTGCCGTTGCACATATAGGAGAACGGGAGCCTTTTGAAAAGGCGCTGGAACTTCTGGCTCCCCATGAGGAGTATTTTGCCGAAGATCACTGCTGGAATTATCGGATCGCTTCCGCTTATTATTACCTGGATGAGGAAGGTCCCGCCCTGCGTTACTTTAAAAAAGCCCTGGAAGCCCGCCCTGGAGACAAAGATACCCAGGAGTACATAGACGATTGCCGCCGTCGTTTGTCCCTGCCCCGGTTTGAAAAGAACTTCCGGGAAAGGACACAGGAAGCGTGGGCGGCCTTTACGCAAATCGAGGCAGAACTGCGTGAAATCATGGATACCGACAAAACCCGCCAGCGGGGCGAAGAACTGATTGAAACATGCGGGAACGCACTCAAAACTGCCCTGCGTGATACTTCCTTTGAGCTGGGCTTTAATGGAAAAAAGTATGAATTGATCCTCAGTCCAGAGGGGCTTCGCTCCCGCCTGTTCCCGCTCGTGTACTTTCAGAAGCAGGCCCCGGAATCGGTACTTGAGCATTGGAATATCTGGGTGGGACGCCAGCCTTCCAAGGACTTTATGCTTCGGGCCGGAGACATGGAAATTCGGGCCGAGGATGTGCAGATGTGGGCAGAGAAAACAGAGGATCAGCGAGTGAGCCTGGTCCTTTGCAGTGAGAAGCTGACGCCGATTTTGAAAGAGGATACGGACCGGGTCTGGTGGGCGCTGTCTATGCTGGTGGACCAAACCATAGGAGAAGTTTCCGCTATCGCTTTTGTTGCCGGGTTTGATGTTTATGCTCAGCCGAAAGACGAACCGGCAATGCTCCTTTCCGAACTGCCGGAACTGCTGCAAAGCATGGGACTCTCCCTCTGGCGGGACGGCGGTGACTACCTGGAAAACAGCTACCTTGCCTATGAACTGGAGCCGGTGGAGGACCCGGAGGCCGACTGGCGGCTGGATGTCTATACCGGCACCTGCCGTCTCCCGGTCATCATCAACGACTACATGACTGCCCGCAGTGATGCGGTGGATGAATACCACAAGGACGGCATTGCGGTGGGGTTCCTCTGCTACCCATTAGAAGGCTTTACTGGTGATGAGCGGAGCAACGCCATTCTGGACTTCCGGGATAACCTGCGGGAGACCATCCTGCGGAAAGCGGGAGCGAAAGCAGTGACCTTCCTGGGCGGGGCCACTGGTCTGTATTGCGGGTACCTGGATTTCATTGCCTGGGATCTGCCCGCTGTACTAACAGCGGCGCAGGCATTCTTTGAGGGAAGGGACCTGCCCTATGCACACTTCCATGCCTTCCGGCGGGATGTGGGCGGTGTGCCGCTGCTGGATGAGGAAGAAATAGAGCCTGATATTCATGAGGAAACCGGCTCCCTGCTCTCCGCAGAGGATATCGAAACGCTGGAATCCTTTGACGAAGGAGTTTCCGGCTACTTTGGCAAAATGCTCCGCTGGCTGGAGGATTTTATCAAAAGCGGCGTAGAAGAAGGAAGATTCAGCGAAAAGCAGGCTCATCAGGATTTGCAGATTGCCCTCTGGTATTCCTTCGCCTGCAACAATCTGGATGACTATATCCACTACTACCGCGCTGTGGAATGGATGAAGGATTCCGAGAAGAACGCCGCAGGCTGCGCTACCTGGTACTACCGCTATTCCGTGGCACTGATGTACTGCGGCAGGCTGGAAGAAGCGCGCAGCTACGCGGAAAAGGGCGCTCAGGAGGAACCGGACTACCCCTGGATCTGGTTGCAGGTTGGTAAACTGCGGGCGCATTTTGGCGACCAAACCGGCGCGCTGAATGCTGTCAATCAAGGATTAAAACTGGAGCCGGGCGATTATGAGTTCTTGACCTTGCAGGAGGAGATTAAAGCCGGAGCAACCCTGGAACAGATGGAGTACCATTGGATCGATCCCAACGCCGATCAACTGCTCCAGCAGGGGCAGGGCCAAGATGTGGATGATAAACAGCGCGCCTTGGCCTGTATCCGGGTGGACGCAGCGGGACTTGCCGAATTTTATGAGCTGTTCTGCCCGGAGCGATATGGCTATGAGAAAAATGCCCCCTGCTGTGAATTCCGATATCCGGTGAAGGAACATCTTGTGGAGCTCTCCTTCCGTATGAACGAAGCTGGACTCTCCAAGATGGGAACGGACTGGCTGCGGCAGCTTAAGGAACGGCTGGACAGCGGGGAATGGCTGACCCACACTCCTGAAGGGGAAGCAGAGGGTATCCTGGCGGCGGTGCTTGTGGACCAGACCCGCCGCATCGGCCTTGTCTATCAACAGCCGGGAGACGATCAGTATTTTCAGATTTTCCTGAATCCAGACGGTACAAAGGCGGATGCTATCTGGTCCTCAACAGGAAGAAACAAACCGGAGGTTTATACAGAGGATGAGATGTCCGCAATCGAGCAGCACATCAAAAACACCTTTGGTGAGTTTGAGAATGTGTTCCATGAGCTGGTTTCCCCCGACATTCATGTGGATATCTGCGTTGTTCCGCCCTCTGAGGCGCGGGACTACTACACGCTGGTGACGATGGGCATGGGCGCCCACCGGATGAATGTACCGGAGGAGCTGGCGGAATACAAGCTGGAGCGGGCGGAGCTGGCCATCGCTCTGCCGAAGGACTGGAAACTGGATGAGGAGTCCCTGAAGGATGAGCGCTGGTACTGGCCCATTGGTCTTCTGAAGGTGCTGGCCCGCTTGCCCATTTCCGGCGATACCTGGCTGGGTTTTGGTCACACAATGGACAAGCAGTCGCCGTTTGCGGAGAACACGACACTCTGCGGTGCACTTCTGGTGGGACCGCAGGATGTTGTCTGGAACGGAGGCGAGGTCTGCACTTTGCCCAGCGGCGAGGAGGTCAACTTCTATCAGGTAATTCCTCTCTATCGAAACGAATTGAAGTATAAACTGGAGCATGATGCGGACGCTCTGCTGGAAAAGATGGCAGGCATCAGTTTTGTAGTCAATCCCACCCGCCAGAATGCCATCACCAGAGGAACGTTTGCGGATGAGGATTTCACCGGTGATATGGATGATGCCGACTGGCACCTGGAATCCATTCAGGAAAAGGGACTGCCAGTGGATGAAATCAATGCCTACAACCACATGGCGATTTATCTGCGCTGGTGCATGGAGCATGACCTGATGAGCGTGGAATTTATGGAGCGGTACTGGGAGCAGGTGCAGCCGTTTATGGCGGATTTGAGCCGCGCCGATCTGCGTGGCTTTATCCGGGACCAGCTGAACGGGCAGCTTTTTGGGGCGCTGTTCAACAAGGAAGGCGCAGCCTTTGCCGGATACTACTATGGGGAGGCGGACAGCCCTTACTTCCCCAGCGACATTGACAACTATGCCTTAGAATATTTCGGCGCAGAGCAATATTACTCCGACAAGTTCCAGGAGGAAGCTTACCTGTTCATTCCCTTTGATGAAGAATATTATCAGGCCATGGCAAAAGTGATTGAAAAGCGCTTTGCCAACTGGCAGGGACAAGATTTCGATGAGGCCACTCTGGAGCCTTCGGACCTTGCGGAAGCCATAATGGAATATCTGGACTGTGAATGTACCTATTTCCCCTCGATGGCGGACGATGATCCCATCATGTCGGCATACAGCTATGCCAAGCGAGAAAGTGTCAAAGAAGGATTTGTGCCGGTTCTGATTAGGGCGGATGATGAAATCCTGTGGGAATGCCTGATTATGAATTCCGACCCGGACAGCGACGGCGAGGACGATTACGCCTTTGATCCGGACAAGGTAGCGGAATACCGCAAACAGATGCTTACCGCTTATCTCAAAGACGGAAAGATGATTTTGGAGGAAATGATTGGGCAGCGCAAAGAGGAAGCCGAGGATGACGATATGGACTGGGATGAGGAGATCCTGGGCGAGATGGAGGGCGGGTATGAGAACCGTCGTTTTTCGAGCTACTGGAATTCCGATAGCAAAATGACGTATCCTCTCATTCTGGCTAAAATCCCAGTGAAGAATCCCTGGGAGATTTTTGCCTGTCTGCCCTTTGGCGGCTGGAATGACTGTCCTGACACACAGTCGTTGATGGCGGTGGCAAAATACTGGTTTGAGCAGCATGGCGCAGTGCCCACAGTTATAACCCACGACGAGTTGGAGTTCCTGCTCCCGGCCCCTGTTTCCCAGGAGAAGGC
>DBFWXD010000143.1:0-3891 GCA_048215895.1 Eubacteriales bacterium | reverse complement strand
GCAATAGTCTTACCTTGGAAGAGGTTGTAGAGATTTGTCGTCATGGCGCGAAGGTAGCGCTGACTCCCGAAGCCAAGAAAGCCATCCAGATCTCCCGCGACATCGTGGAACGGAACATTGCGGAAGGTAAGGTTGTCTATGGTCTCAATACTGGGTTCGGTAAGTTCGTCAGCGTCGCTATCCCTGAAGATGACCTGGACCAGCTGCAGTATAACCTGATCGTTTCGGATGCCTGCGGTGTCGGCGATCCGTTCAAGGAGGATGTGACCAGAGCGATTATGCTGCTGCGTGCCAACGCTCTGGCCAAGGGCTTCTCCGGCATCCGTCTTTCCACCGTGGAAACTCTGCTGGAAATGCTGAACCGCGGGGTACATCCTGTCATTCCTGAGAAGGGCTCCGTTGGTTCCAGCGGTGACCTCTGCCCCTTGGCTCACATGGTCATGCCCATGATCGGCGAAGGCGAAGCCGTCTATCAGGGCAAGGTTATGCCGGGCCGTGAAGCCATGGAAGCTGCCGGTATTCCCGTTGTAAAGCTGAAGGCCAAGGAAGGTCTGGCACTGATCAACGGCACTTGTGCCATGATGGGTGTCGCCACTCTGGCCGTGTACGATGCCGGCATTGTCATGAAAACTGCCGACATCTCCGCTGCTCTCACGGTAGACTCCCTGGAAGGCATCGTCGATCCTTACGATCCTCGCATCCAGGCCATCCGTCCTCACAGCGGCCAAATCAACGTCGCAGAGAACTTCCGGAAGCTGCTGGCCGAAAGCGGACTTACGGTGCACCAGGGCGGTGTCCGGGTTCAGGACGCTTACACCCTCCGCTGCCTGCCTCAGATTCACGGTGCCAGCCGTATGGCTTACGACTATGTCCGCCAGGTAATTGAGACGGAAATCAACTCGGTTACGGATAACCCCCTCATCTTCCCCGATAACGGCGATATCTTCTCCGGCGGCAACTTCCATGGCCAGCCTGTCGCCGTGGCAATGGACACCCTCGGTATCGCTATGGCCGAGTACGCCAATGTAGCCGAGCGCCGCATTGAGCGTCTGGTCAATCCCCAGCTGAGCGGCCTGCCCGGCTTCCTCACCCCCGTGGAAGGAATTAATGACGGTTTCATGGTTGCACAGTACGCCGCTGCCGCCTTGGTGTCCGAGAACAAGGTGCTGGCCCACCCCGCTTGTGTTGACTCCATTCCTACTTCCGCCAACCAGGAGGACCACGTCAGCATGGGTACCATTGCCGCCCGGAAAGCAGCCACGATTATCAGCCACGTCCAGAGCGTGCTGGCCGTAGAGCTTCTGTGCGCCGCCCAGGCCGCTGATTTCAAGGGCGCTGAGAAGCTGGGCAAGGGTACACGTGCTGCCTACGATCTGGTCCGCAGCGAAGTTACCTTTATGGACAAGGATCGGGCCATTTATCTGGATATGAACAAAGTGGCTCAGCAGATCCGCGAGGGCAAGTACGTCCAGACCGTAGAGTCTGTCGTCGGCCCCCTGAAGTAATCTAGCCTCTCTTCTTTTCTCTCCCCATAGCAAGAGACTGAGGTCAAGCCGTTCAGACTTGACCTCAGTCTCTTTATTTCTCCCTCTATTTCCCGTTTGGTATTGACTCCAATCAGCCCCCTGAGAAAACAAGGGCAGCGGAGCCTATTACGGAAAGCACCGCAAGAAGAAGCGGTATAGCCCCCCACAGGAGGCGGCCTATGCCCAAGGCTTGCCCGCACAGGCAAGCCTACTACGGAATCCTCTTCCCATTTCGTGTGTTTTTGACGCTCCCGTCATTTCATCGCTCTTCAGCACATAAAATAAGGGCGCCGCAGATTTTTCCGCAGCGCCCTTCTCTCATATTCTCAAATAAACTTGATAAAAATGCTGGCCACAAAAACAGATGCAATCGTAACGGTTGTAAATCCACCAATGATCATCTGAGGCTCAATGCGGGAGCTGAGGTACTTGGCCTGCTCTTCATCCTCTGCCACAGCTTTTACGCTCTCCTGAGAGAGGATATAGTTGCCCGGATATCCATACAAAGCCGTAAGGGATACCGACATAGCCAGCTCCCAGCGGAAGCCCAAAAGCCGTCCGGCCAAAGCCGAGAACAGACACAGCCCGATACAGCCAATGATAATAATGCCGATGGAAGGCAGCAGCATGGAAGCAACCACATCAGGAGTTGCCACCGCAATGCCGGAAACAACTACAAATCCAACGATTACAATGGAAGTAAAACCGAACACCTGGGACTTAATCAGAGGAGAACGATCCAGGAAGCCAATCTCCGCCAGAATCACGCCCACGATCAGCAGAATCACATAGCGGGACACAAACTCATTGGTCCAGCTGGTAATCAGCATACCGATCAAACCAGCTACCGCCACTTTGAACAAGGTGGTGTTATTGGTCACATATTTGCTGGGCAGCTGAGGAAGCAGAGTCTTTCCTTCCTCGCAGCTTCCGGTATCCACCACAGTGTTGCCGCTTTTGTAGTCCCCCAGCAAGTGACGTGCCTCTCGCTTTAGCAGGAAAGAGGTCAGCGGATAGCCCACAAAGCTTTGCAGCACCAGGACCGCCAGCGCAAGGGTAGCCAGATCAGGACGGCCCATAGCAGTCGCGCCTTCGCTCATAATCATGTAGGCCACAATACCGCCGCTCAGCGGAGGGGTTGCCACGATGGCTGCTTCCTTGCCAAAAATCAGTGCGCCCAGTGTCATGGTGCCCGCACACATTCCCACCAGGCCAGCCAAGCATACCACAATGGTCTTCCACTGGACCAGCATCTGCTTGACGCTCATCAGCGTGCCCATGTGGGGCAGCTGCAGGTAGTAGACCACATAGACCAGGGTCGTTCCAATACCGGCCAGCTCCAAAATATTGGACGGAACGAAATTACCCCAGAACAGGATGGCACACAGCACCGAAAGCGTAAACATCGACGGGATAATTGCTTTTGTTGCAGTGGAGATAATATCACTGACGGCAAATATGGCCATCAGGACCACAAAGTAGAAGATTGCATCTAAGTACATATATACGCTCCTTTACAAATTCGTTAGCACTCCTTTTGACTCATTATCAACAGGCCAGCTTAATTTTCCTTCAGCCAATCGTAAGCGGCTTGGACAAACAATGCCGCAGTCTGGTAAAACACCGATTCATCCAGGCAAAATCTGGGATGGTGAGCACCATATGTCTTTCCATCCTCGGGACAGGGCGCGGAATTGCTCTGGAAATAATAGCATCCGGGCCGCTCACGGAAGAAGAATGCCGCATCTTCTCCTCCCATCAGCCCGTGTTCCATAATGTGGATCCGCTCGGGCGGAAGCAGCTTATTGGCCGAACGCAGGAAGCTTTCCACCACAGCCCGGTCATTGATCAAAGCAGGATACCCGTCTACGTATTCAACGGTACAGGTCCCCCGCATCATTTCCACTGTCTTCGTAGCCACTTCCCGAATCCGTTTCATCACGTATTCCCGCACAACCGGCGAACCGTTTCGGATGGTGCCCCGAATTTCTGCCGTCTCCGGAATAATGTTGAAGGCGCCTCTTCCGGCCTGCACGCTGGCCAGCGTAATGACTGCCGACTCGTGAGACGGCACTTCCCGGCTGATAATATACTGAATATTGTTGATCACCAGGGCCGCCATAGCAACGGGGTCCAGACAGTCGTGGGGCACAGAACCATGCCCGCCCTTGCCGGTAATGGAAATGATTACCTGGTCGTCTGCCGCACAGGTATTGGTGTAACTGACCACCACGTCACCATTTTCATAATCTCCTGCCATCGTGCCCACATGCATGGCTAGCAGCGCATGCACATCATCCAAAACGCCGTCCTTGACCTGATATGTACCCAGAATTCTGGACACATAAAAAATTGAATTAGGCGC
>DBFWXD010000142.1:0-7831 GCA_048215895.1 Eubacteriales bacterium | reverse complement strand
CTCAGGGAGCCTTTTTCCTGGCCGATATCTATGGGCTAGAGGCCCGTGACGCCCAGTCTGGACAAGTCCTAGGCAAGGTAGAGGACATTCTTACTTTGCCCGCCAACAATGTCTATGTCATCCGGGGCGGGGAGCGGGAGCTGATGATCCCCGCCGTACCCCAGTTTATCGCCGAGACCAACATCGAGCAGGGCTACATCCGGGTCAACATGATGGAGGGCCTGTGATGAAGTACGAGTGGAAGGGTCCGATTCGCTTTGGCGTAGTCCTCTTTCTCCTGTACCTGGCCATCCACTACTGGGGAAAGCTCTCCTCTCTGCTCCTGCTTGCTTTAGGAGCCGCTTTCCCGCTGCTTCTGGGGGCCGTGGTGGCCTATGCGGTCAACATCCTCATGAGCATGTATGAGCGGTGGTACTTCCCCGCAAGCCAAAACCGGGCCGTGGTGAAAAGCCGACGGCCGGTATGTCTGGTGCTGGCCTACGCCAGCTTGATCGCCATTGTCGTGCTCATCGTGCGCATGATCCTCCCAGAGCTGGCCAATTCCATCAGCCTGCTGATCCGGGAGGCCGTTCCCCTGCTGGAGGACCTGAGCCTGAAAATCAACGAGAATCTGGACATCAATCAGCTGGCCGCTTTCTCTGGGGTCATTCTGGCCGACGGCTCCATCGATTGGAGAGAGATTCTTACCACCGCTGTCAACTGGCTGATCTCCGGTCTGGGCGGTGTGATGGGCTCGGTAATGTCCCTGGCTTCGGCCACCGTGTCCGCCGCCTTTACCGCCATCGTGAGCACCATCTTTTCCATCTACCTGCTGTTTGGAAAGGAAAAGCTGCAGCATAACTGCGCCCGGGTGCTGAAAACCTACCTGAAGCCCACCTGGTACAGCCGCCTCATTTACTTTTTGGATACCTTGAACACCTGTTTCCACAACTTTGTGGTGGGCCAGTGTACCGAGGCGGTCATTCTGGGGCTTTTGTGCATGGGCGGCATGATGCTCTTCCGTTTCCCCTATGCCTCCATGGTGGGAACCCTGGTGGGCTTTACCGCTCTCATTCCTGTGGCGGGAGCCTATATCGGCGCGGGTGTGGGTGCCTTTATGATTTTCACCTCCTCCCCGCTCCAGGCGCTGCTGTTTTTGATCTTCATCGGGGTACTCCAGCAGCTGGAGGGCAACCTCATCTATCCCAAGGTGGTGGGCTCCTCCATCGGCCTGCCGGGAATTTGGGTGCTGGCCGCCGTCACCGTGGGCGGCGGAGTGCTGGGCATCGGCGGTATGCTCCTGGCTGTCCCCCTTACGGCTACGTTTTATCAAATCCTGCGCTCGGATGTGGTTCGGCGCAACACCCCTAAGCCCGCGCCTTCCGTTCCGGAAATCGCGGAGGAACCGTCCTCTGAGGAATAACAAAACGCGTGTGGAAGTTTCCTCCACACGCGTTTTTCTTTATTTCCCCAGGCAGAACAGCAAAACTCCCTGAAGCCAATGGGGAACCCCGGCCTGGGCCATCGCCTGGGCCACTGCCTCCCGGGATGCCTCCAGCCCCATGGTCACAGCTCCGGCGGCCTCCCGGCCCACTGCAAGAAGCTCGGCGGAGGCCGATGCCCCCACCGCCACCTTGGAGGCGACCGCCGCGCCTCCCGCGGCGTACACGCCCACTGCCGAGCCGCCTATGGCCAGATACCCCAGGGCACAGCCCCCTGCCGCAATGCCTCCCAGACCGATGCCGCCCAAAGCGACCAGTCCCATGGCCATTCCGGCCAGCGCCAGCAGCCCCAGGGCGATTGCACCCAAGGAAACAATACCCGCCGCAAAACAGCCGATGGCCAAAAACCCGGTGGCTACATTTCCAATGGCCACAATCCCCCGGGCCCAGGTCAGTCCCCGCTGGGACAGGTTGATGTGCACCAGGGGAAGGCCAAACAGCGTCCGCTTGCTCCTATACTCGTAGCGCCACCCCTCGTAGTAGTAGTGGTTCTCCACCACCACTGGTCCCGCTTTGGGGCTCTCCGCCTCCCGGCCGGTGATGAGCCAATCCAACGTCACATTGAAATATCCGGCCAGGGCAGTCAGGTTATCCACGTCCGGGCGGCTGGTTCCCGCCTCCCACTTCTGTACCGCCTGACGGCTTACCCCCACCAGGTTGGCCAGCTCCTCCTGGCTGAGCCCAGCTTTTTTTCGAAGCTCATAGAGCCGTGTTTCAAAATTCATATTTTGTTCCTCCCCTGTGGTTTGTCCCAGGACGCCTCACAGCTTAGCAAACTTTTCTCCGCAGCGCAACCAAAACCAGTATACAATTTGACAACAGCCGGTTGCATCGCTCTTTTTTCCCCTTTTTTGCTAAAAAACGCCGCCATCCTGAGCGCAGGACGGCGGCGTGGTGTTTATTCGTTCTCCTGGGTACAGAACATCGGTCTTGCTTCGTCGAAGAGGTCCACCATGCCGCAGTAGTTCAAAATCTCATACTGCCGCAGCCACTCCTGATCCTCTTCCGACAGCTCCTCCTCCGAGAGGAATTGTCCATCGTCAGTCACAAAGCCCACCGGGGTAATGGCAGGCAGGTCCTCATACATCTGAGACAGGAAATTCATAAATCCGGTCATGGGCAGGCCGGCCACCTGGGCGGTGAGTACTCCCAGATAGTTGGGGCTGATGACCACATCCTGCCGCTCCTCGATGTCATAGTTGGCCCAGATGAAGAAGGGAACGGCATACTGCTGCATGACCTCCTGGGTGGTGCGCTCGGAGAGCTTCTTCCCATAGAGCTGCTCATAAAAGGCGTTGGTAAGCGGGGGCTGGTGGTCGCCGAAAAAGACGATCATGGTGGGCTCGTCGCACTGGCTGTAATACGTAATAAGCTCCTCCAGGGCCTTGTCGCTTTCCTCCATTAGGCAGAAGAACTGTTGGGCGCTGTGGTCGGCATTGTTCAGGTTTTCAGGCAGCTCGATGGTCCGCTCCAAATTGTTCCACCCCTGGGCGTAGCCGCTGTGGTTCTGCATGGTCACGTTGAAGAAGAAGCTGGTATCCTCCTCTTCGGTGGAGCGGTAAATCATTTCATAGTCGGATTTGTCCGAGACATAGTGGCGGATGTAATAGGGATCAATCACGTCCTCTTCGTACATCTGCTTGTCAAAGTCCAGATACTGATACGCCAGTACCCGGTTCCACCCCGAGGACTTATAGGGATGGAAGGCAGTGGTATCATATCCGATGTTTCCCGCCAGCGCGGCCAGGGAGGGCATTCCCTCCTCCACATAGAGCTGGTAGGCCACCGTGTGGGGGGGCTGGAAAAGGCTGGTAAAGCCCGTCAGATATTCAAACTCCACGGTGGCAGTGCCGCCTCCGGTGACCGAGGAATACATCCAGCCCTTGATGGTGTTCTCCTCCAGGGAGTGGAGGAAGGGGGTCGGGTCCTCAGAGGACTCAAAGCGGTCGAAAATGGAGAAATCTCCGAAGGACTCATTCATAATGACGATGAGATTAGTGGGCTGTTTGGATGGGTCACCCTCCAGGCCGGGGTACTCCTCCATCAGCTCCAGCACCGTTTCCTCCGAATAGTCCTCCGGTTCCTCCACCGAGGAATAGCGCAGGGCGATGGTAAAGTTCAGCAGAAACCCGTTGCGCTGGGTGACCCACTGCTGGGTAAAGATGCCCAGGGCAGGCAGCATTCCGGTGCAGAAAAAGGCATAGCCATATCCCAAAATCACGGCCCACAGAACCAGCGCGGCGGGCAGCTTGATTTTGGCCCGCTTTTTCTGGGGAACGCAGACAAAAACCAGGAAGAGATAGGCCACCAGCAAAACGGCAGCCTGGATGATGTACTGATCCAGGGAATAGTCAAAGCCCTCCGCCACATTGGCGGCGGTACGCCAGCCGGTAATGTCCGCCGGGAACAAAATCCGCCCCCGGAAGCGAAGCACATAGTGGTTGACCAGTCCGAAGACGAAGGCCAGCACCGTACTCAGGGCAGCCGCGCGCCGGTTCCGGCCCAGCAGCAGGCGCAGAGCCACAAAGAGGCTGTAATACCACACCAGATTCATGAGCACCTGCCAGGCGGCCAGGTCCTCAAACACATCGTTTTCATTTAAAATTTCCACCATCCACAGGCAGACCCATGGGCCCAGCAGAAACACCAGCCGGGACGCCCACTTTCCGGGATTCTCTCTCAGATCCCGCACAAGCCGTGGAAAGGTATCTCCATAGAGCAGCGCTTTCATGTCAATCCTCCATACCTCAATGGCCCAAGCCATACCCAATAAGAATACCCCTTTCCCAAAAATTTGCAAGAGCCTGGGGGTAATCTTCATAAAATATTTATCTTTATAGACGGAAAAAAACGGACTTGGTTCCCTGCTCAAAAATATTCATATTTTTATGTATATTCATACTGTTATCCACTTGCTTGATTTGAACACAGAGCGTCAAATTTCTATTATATTTATAATTTTGTCTGGTATGGGCTTTTCTTCACAAAAAAAACCATCCAAGACTGTATTTTTTGCATATTTATCTATTGACTCTGCATATCTCTTGGGGTATACTCAACCCATCGCCCGAAATTCGGGCGGCTATTGAAAAGGAGATCATAAAAATGAAAAAGATTCTTGCTATGACTATGGCTCTGGCCATGTCTCTGTCCCTGGTCGCCTGCGGCGGCAACGGGACCACCAGCTCCGCTAGCTCCGCCAGCACCGGCAGCTCCGCCTCTTCCGAGACCGGCTCCGCCAGCACCAGCAGCTCCGCTGCTACCGGCGAGTTCACCACCGTGGAAGAGGGCAAGCTCATCATGAGCACCAACGCCCAGTTCCCTCCCTATGAGATGGTGGCTGACGGCGAGGGCTTTGAGGGCACCGGCTTTGAGGGCATCGACATCGAGATCGCTTACGCCATCGCCCAGAAGCTGGGCCTGGAGCTGCAGATCGACGACATGGAGTTTGACGGCGCTATGTTGGCCGTTCAGAACAACTCCGCCGACATCATGCTGGCCGGTCTGAGCTACCGCGAGGACCGCGATCAGGTCATGGACTTCACCGACAGCTACGCCACCGGCGTGCAGGTGGTCATCGTTAAGGAAGGCTCCGACGTGACCATGGACAACCTGGGTGAGAAGATGATCGGCACCCAGCGCGGCACCACTGGTTACATCTACGCCTCCGACACCCCCGAGAACGGCGGTTACGGTGAGGATCATGTCATTGCCTATGATAACGGCGCTACCGCTGTTCAGGCTCTGCTGAACGACCAGATCGACGCTGTCATCATCGACCAGGAGCCCGCCAAGGCCTATGTGGCGGCCAACCAGGGTCTGACCATCCTGGACGGCGCCTGGGTTGAGGAGCAGTACTGTGCCGCTGTGGACGAAGGCAACACCGCCCTGCTGGAGGCCGTCAACACCGCTCTCAACGAGCTGATTGCCGACGGTACCGTGCAGCAGATCGTGGATAAGTACATTACTGCCGACTAAGCAAATCACACGTCATCTCTCCGCAGCAGGGGCGGCCTGAGCCGTCCCTGCTGTTCCAGTCAAAAAAAGAATTTTATCCCGCCGCTTGTGTTACGGCGTTCCTTGTTGCAGGGGGCGCTTTTGTCTTAAGCAACGATTAAAGAGAGAGGGGGATCGCGCATGAATCTTGCGCAGCTCTATGAGTCCTTGACTGCCGCAGGCAACCTGTCTGGCTGGCAGGAGATGTATGTCAACTTCTATAAGGCGTGGTTCTTGAACGACCGCTGGATGCAGTACTTCAAGGGCCTGCTCACTACCATCGAGGTGACTGTCATCGCCCTGATCATCGGCGTAGCCCTTGGTGTGGTGGTGGCCGTTATCCGTACCGCCCACGACCAGCAGCGCCTGGGCAGACGCAATCCCGTTCTGGGCATTGTCAACGCTTTGTGCAAGATCTACGTCACCATCATCCGTGGAACCCCCATGATGGTGCAGTTGCTCATTATGGGCTTTGTCATCTTCAAGAGCAGCCGAAACTTCACCCTGGTAGGCGCTTTGTCCCTGGGTATTAACTCGGGGGCCTACGTGGCCGAGATTATCCGGGGCGGCCTGATGTCTCTGGACCCCGGCCAGATGGAGGCCGGCCGGTCTCTGGGGCTGGGCTACTTTGATACCATGCGCTTTATTGTCATCCCCCAGGCCTTCAAGGCCATCCTCCCCTCTCTGGGCAACGAGTTTATCACCCTGCTCAAGGACACCTCGCTTATCTCGGTCATCGGCGGCAAGGAGATTGTCTACTTTGCCCAGGCCATCATCACCAAGACATATGAGGCCATGTACCCCTACATCATCGTGGCGATCATGTACCTTATTATGGTGCTGATCTTCACCTGGCTCCAAGGCAAGCTGGAAAGGAGGCTGAGGGAAAGTGATCGACGTTAAACATCTGAAAAAGTCCTTCGGGACTCACGTGGTGCTGGACGACATCTCCGAGCATATCTATCCCGGGGAAAAGGTCGTGATCATCGGGCCCTCCGGCTCAGGCAAGTCCACCTTCCTGCGCTGCCTCAACCTGCTGGAGACCCCTACCGCCGGCACCATCACCTTTGAAGGCAAAGCCATCACCGACCCCAAGTCGGACATCGACAAGATCCGCCAGCATATGGGCATGGTGTTCCAGCACTTTAACCTCTTCCCCAACATGACCATTCGGAAGAACATCACCCTGGCCCCTGTGCGCACCGGCCTTATGAAGCAGGAGGAGGCGGACGAGACCGCCATCGCCCTGCTCAAGCGGGTGGATCTGCTGGACAAGGCCGACGCCTATCCCGCCCAGCTCTCCGGCGGCCAGAAGCAGCGCATTGCCATTGTTCGGGCTCTGGCCATGAAGCCCAAGGTCATGCTCTTTGACGAGCCTACCTCCGCCCTGGACCCCGAGATGGTAGGCGAGGTACTGGACGTGATGAAGGAGCTGGCCCAGGAAGGCATGACCATGGTAGTGGTCACCCACGAGATGGGCTTCGCCCGGGAAGTGGGCAGCCGGGTCCTCTTTATGGACGGCGGCCACATTCTGGAGCAGAATGAGCCCCACGCCTTCTTTGCCAATCCTCAGAACGAGCGCACCAAGCTCTTCCTCTCCAAAGTTCTTTAACCATTTTGCCGCTCTGGAAACAGAGCGGCTCTTTTTTTGCCCAAAATAGGGACTACACGCCGCTGCTAGGACATATCAGTCAATGAGGTGATTGCATTGGACCTTCTGAGCAATGCGGCCAACGCCCTGTGGAATCCCTGGCTTTTGGGTCTTTTTTTGCTGACCGGCCTGGTATATTCCATTGGCTCAGGCTTTTTTCAGATCTTTGAATGGAAGCTGTGGTGGAGCTGTACACTGGGTTCTCTGCTGCGCCGGGAGCGGACCAAGGGGCCCGGGCTCTCCTCCCTTCAGGCCCTGGCTACCGCCCTTGCCTCCACCATGGGCACCGGCTCCATCGCCGGGGTCGCCGCTGCCCTTACCCTGGGGGGACCGGGGGCCGTATTTTGGATGTGGGTCTCCGCCTTTCTGGGCATGATGACCAGCTGCGGAGAAAAGCTCCTTTCCGTACGCTACCAGCGTCCAGGGCCGGACAACACCCTTCAGGGCGGCCCCATGTTCTATCTGAAGGACGGCCTGCACGCCCCTCTGCTGGGTACCTTTTTTGCCCTGGTCGGGCTGCCCGCCACCCTGGTGGGCGGAAACCTGGTTCAGTCCTCCTCCATCGCTCTGTCTCTGGAGGCCGCTTTCGCTCTGCCCAGGCTCCCTGTGGGGCTGTGCACGGCTTTGGCGGCGGGGCTGGTGATGATAGGTGGGGTAGGACGCATCGCCCGCTCCTCCACCGCGCTGGTGCCCGCCATGGCTC
>DBFWXD010000141.1:0-4208 GCA_048215895.1 Eubacteriales bacterium | reverse complement strand
CTGCTGGTGTTTACCGCCATTGCCGCCGTAGGATTGATTCTCGTTTGCTTCACCGCTCCTACCAAAGCTCCCGAGCGCCTGCCCGGTCAGTCCATGTTCAGCGGCATTAAGCTCAATAACCTTTTTGCCAAGGAAGCGATTCCTCCCATGATCATCAACGTGGCCTTCCAGGGCACCCGCAGTGGCATCACCGTTTTCATGGCCGCCTTTGCCCTGGAGGAGCTCGGGCTGGCCAATATCGGTGTGTTTGCCACCGCCGCCTCTCTCATGGGCTGGGTTGCCCGTCCTGCGCTGGGTATTCTGCTGGATAAAAAGGGCCCCATTGCCACTCTGATTCCCGCTGCCGTCTTTTTCTCCGGCGGCCTGCTGTCCCTTGCTATGGCTCAGAATCTGACCTGGTTCATTATCGCCGGCGTGCTTGTGGGTATTGGCCAGAATGGCATTTCCCCCGTGCTGATGACCATCTCCATGCGTACCGTCCCCGCCGAGCGCAAAGCAGCCGCTAACTCCACCAACTACCTGGGCATGGACATCGGTTCCGCTCTGGCCGCTACCGCAGGCGGCGTATTGTGCGCCACCTTTGGCTATCGCATTGGTTTTGCCGCTTTCATCGTCCCTGTGGTTTTGGCTGTGGTCCTGGCTATCATCATTCTTTCCAAGCTGGACAAGCAGGATCAGGCCATCTAACCGTTTGCTCCTCATATACCGGCCAAAACCGTGTTATAATCAATTAATTCCCTGATTGGCAAATCACACGGATTCTCAATTTTCCCGGAAAAATGCCGGTTTTGAAAGGAGCTTCTCAAATGTATCCGGAAATCATTATTATTGCCTCCGATCTGAGAGCAGCGGAGAAGGCCAACCGAGTTCTGCAATCCCTTACGGTGAACTGCAAGGTAATCCTTGCCAATGTGCAGGATCTAGAGGATGTTTCCCGAAAGCAGGCCGCTTTGGGCGCCAAGGTTTTAATTGCCTTTGGTATGTTTGCCAAAATCGTCCGGCAAAGCGTAGACATCCCAGTGATCATGGTTGATCTTCAGCCCCGGGATGTAATGGACGGACTATTGGAAGCTTCAAAGCTGGGAAAGCGTATTGCAATTTTTGGTTTCAGCAAGATTTTGAGAGATATTTTCTATATCCGCGATCTCTTATCCATTGAGCTGATCTCTCTTCCCACCGTTCCCCCCGATGAGATCCCCAGTGAGCTTGCCAAGCTCAAAGGTGTGGACGTCCTGGTGGGCGGATACTATCAAGGCAGTATCGCTCAGGAATATGGGATCAAAACTGTTTTAATCAGTCCTCAGAACTCTGAAATCAGAAAAGCCATCTCCATGGCCAGATCCTACCTAGAAAAGCGCCAGGAGGAAGTGGAAACGCAAAACCCCGTTATGGAATCCTCCATCTATGCGGCAATCACCGTGGACTGTGTGGGAGAAATCCTGATGATGAATCGGCTGGCCAGCGAATATTTAAAGCTGGATCAGCTCAATGCAGTGGCATTTTCCGTGGATGACGTCTGCCCCCAGTTCAGCCGCATCGCCGATGTCATTTCCACCCACCGTCCCTTTCTCAATCAGATCGCGAAGCTGGAAAACCGCACCTTCCTATATCACGCAGAGCCCATTTTTGGAAAGAACCAGCAGCTGGAAGGCGTCTCGGTCATCTTCCAGGACGTAAACACCGTCATGAGTTCTGAGGTCAACATCCGCCGGACTTTGACCACCAAGGAAAACCAGGCTGTCTATTCCTTCAGCAATATTCTGGGGGAAAGTCCCTGTATGACAAACGCACTGAAGCTGGCCCTGCGCTACTCCAAAGTGGATGAGACCGTCCTCATTCAGGGAGAAACCGGCGTGGGCAAAGAGATGTTTGCCCAGAGCATTCATCGGGACAGCCGCAGAAGAGATATGCCCTTTGTAGCCATCAACTGCGCCTCGCTTCCCGAAAGTATTTTGGAAAGTGAGCTGTTTGGCTATGTAAAAGGCGCCTTTACCGGAGCAAACCGGGAAGGCAAGCGGGGACTGTTTGAGTGCGCCCATACCGGCACACTTTTTCTGGATGAAATCGGAGAAATCTCTCCCTCCATGCAGGGGAAGCTGCTTCGGGTACTCCAGGAGCACAGCATTCGCAGGATTGGCGCGGAAACTCCCATTCCCATCGACATCCGCATCATCGCTGCAACCAACCGCGACCTCATTTCCATGGTACGGGAGGGCTCCTTCCGGGCAGATCTGTACTTTCGTATCAATGTGCTGGGGCTTCAGATTCCTCCCCTTCGGAAAAGGCAGGGAGACATCATCCGTCTGGCTGAGTTTTTCCTGGCGGAGGCCTCCGAAATTACCGGGCGGCAGCTTCACCTTAGCGATCAGGCCAAAACGGCCATGCTCCATTACGACTGGCCGGGAAACATCCGGGAACTTCAGAATATGATACGCCGAGTCAGCGTCATCAGCGACTCGGATGAAATCGGTTTGGATCTGGTGGAAGCCTATATCACGGAAAACAGCGGACTGTCCACCACAAAATCCCCCAGTAAAAACCGCTATACCCTGGAGGAGGCTCTGTCTCTCAGCAACGGAAACAAGAACCGTGCCGCAGAGCTTCTTGGCGTAAGCCGGGCTACGCTTTACCGCATGCTGGAACGACGAAAGGGGAACTCAGAGTGCTGAATACCATCTTGTTTTTTGTCTTTATTCTACTGGCACTGATCCTTGGCACCAAGCTGAAGATCAACATCGGCTTGGTCGCCCTGGCCTTTGCCTACCTTCTTGGCGTGACAGCAGGGGGGTTGACGCCCAACGGCGTGGTTTCTCTCTTCCCGGTTTCCCTGTTCTTCAACTTCATGATGGCGACGTTTCTGTTCGGCTTTGCCCAGGAAAACGGCACGCTGAAAAAAGTAGCGGAACATTTGCTGTATGTCTGCCGGGGTGCCTCATGGTTGTTGGGTATCCTGTTCTTTGTGATTACGACCATCGTAGCCGGACTAGGTGCCGGCGGAGCCGCTCCGTTTTTCATGTCTGCCATCTGCTTTAGTCTGGCTATGCAGGCTGGAATCAACCCGCTGCTGGTCTCCCTCTCCCTGTGGACAGCCTCTATGGTCGGCGGCAGTATGCCCTGGACATCAGGATATGCCACCAATGTGGGGCAATTGGAAATTTACTTTGAACTGGACACCGCTTCTGATTATGTCATCCGTTTCTTCTTGTTCCGGGCTGTGTTTTATACCATTCTCTACTTGATTATGTTTCTCGTCCTGCGGGGATATCAGGTCCGTGTACAGTCCGTGTCGTTGAACAAACCAGAGCCCTTTGATATCTATCAGAAGCAAACGCTGGCTATTATTCTTGGAATCATTGGGATGATCGTCGTCCCGGCCGCAATCCAGATCGCTTTCCCCAACCCCATAACCAGTTGGATCAGCAGCAACTGCAGCTTTCAGTTTTTGGCGGTACTGGGCATTATTCTGAACATTCTTCTGAAAACCGCCGACTACCAAACCGTGGTGAAACATCGCATCCCTTGGGATACCCTTCTGATGCTCTCCCTGACCGGTATGTACATGGCGCTGGCAAATGCTCTGGGCGTGGTGTCCTATCTGTCCGATTTACTCCAAAACACCATCCCGTCCCATTTCATCCTGCCGGGCATCATCGTGATCATGTGCTGTCTGAGCTTCTTTGTCTCCGGGGGCGTGGTCATTCCCATGATGCTCCCACTGCTTCACGCTCTGTCCTCTGCTTCGGGAATGTCCGTCAGCGCAATCTACTGTGCCATGCAGATGGCACTCACCGCCAGCAGCATTAGTCCCTTTTCCCAAGGGGGAGCGGCCGTTCTCACAGGATGTAATGATGCCGCCGTCCGCAGCAAGATCATCCGGCAGCAAACCTTGCTTGCCCCGGTTTTTTCCGGAGTTTTATTCCTGATTGCCATTTTCGGCGGATTCAATTTTGTTGCGTGACACTCCTTACGATCTACCACCACAAAAGGAAGTGAATTTCTTTGCGCTATGTTCCCTACACCGCCGGCCAGTTCCAAAGCGCTTCCCCCGATGCCATGGGGGTTCCCAGCGGTGCGATTCTCCGCTTTCTTCAGGAACTGGATCGGTTGAATGTTGATATTCAAAGTCTCTATATTTTTCGTCACGGAGCTCAGCTCATTGGCACAAACCGGAAGCCCTATCAAGCGGATACGCCCCGCCGGATCTATTC
>DBFWXD010000140.1:0-4042 GCA_048215895.1 Eubacteriales bacterium | reverse complement strand
AAGAGCAGATCTCATTCCACCAGTGTATCGTCCAAGCATTCTTGTAACGCATGTGGCAATATCCATCATTGCGACAGTTTCAATGGAGACTATTCCATGGTCCTCTAATTCAAGCAAAAATACACGAGCCACACTTGTAACTGTGCTAACGGAACTTTCAGCCCAGTTGCTCTGCGTTGTGACATGCGCACTGAATTTATCCAGAATCGCTTTGTGCTGAGGAATAACTTCGCGCCGTCCCCAATTAGGAATCCTTTCCAGCGTGATTTTCCCTGTCAGGCGGAACTCCTGGAGCATCGCCGCCGCTTTGCGCAAATTCTGATAAGTAGTTCTGCCAACCTCCCCTTGCTCATATTGCAGTCTTCGCTCCTCTGTAAGCTGGGATATAAGTTTGTCTGAGTAACTTTCTGTACCAGAATCATAGTGCTTTTTCAAAATGACGGCTAATCCCTCTTCCGTGTAATGGCGAACCGTATTTTCCGAAAGGCCAAGTTGTTCCATACGCTTGTTGACCATCCAGACAAGCACATAAATATTTTCCGATTCGGCAAACTGTTTCGCCGTCGGTGCGTCGTGTTGGATGATTTGCTTTGGACGATTCCATACAGGGTCCCATGGTTGAAGGTCAGGCAAATCAATAGAATTCATTGCAGCACATTGTTTCAGAAGCTCACAACTCCTGCGGACAAGTCCCCATTTCCATTGTGAGATATCTCCTTGGTCCAAAAGCACGCGTTGCTCCAGCAAAAAATTATCGAGCATTTCTGCTGTAGCATATAGTATGCCTTTTGTGTGAAAATGTCGAAGTATGCTGCCAAAGCCTGTATGAGTATAGTCGTATATGCTTCCATCACTCATCCCCGCATTGGTTAACAACTCCAGGGCACGCTGTGCAGTTGCGTCTAATTCAATCAGTTCCATAGGCCCTCCTTATATTTTGTGGTGTCAGACGGTTGTCTGCATGTCCACATTATATAAAATGAGGCCCGCTTTGTTATTCCGAAGTTTTTGCGGAGAATCCTTGTTTTACAAGACTCTATGCAATGACTTCGGAATAACTATTTCCTCGGCATAATCCTGGCAAGGGCTGCCCCCGCAGATGATGTCTACCGGGAGCAGCAGCCTGCCGTTCAACTTTGTGATGTCGCCCTTATGGGCCATGCCTGGGAAGCGCCGCTCCGTGACTTTCATGGGGAACGGCTCGATCTCGCTGGCCCAGAGAGTTTTGATCCCATACCGCTCCGCCGCGAGGGGGAAGCCTCCGATGCCATCAAACAGGCTCCCCATGGTCAGGTTCATCCCATGGACATCCCCATCCCCTCCGTAGGCGAGAGCTCCATGGACTGGATCTCCTCCGTGCTGACGCTCCGCACAGGGATGCCGAGACGCTCCGCCATCTCCTTTTCTCCCGCCATGCCGGGGCTGATCCGGTCCCCACACAGCCACAGCTCGTCACAAAGCCTTAGCATCCGGTTTCCCATATCAATGCCCAGCTGCCGTTCCTCCGGGTCGCTGTCATCCAACATCTGGGTGTAGAGCAAGTGCGGACAAAATGGGGTCATCTCCTCCGAGATGGCATACCGGCATGCCTGCCGGGCGAACTGGAGGTTTCGCTTCACATCTCCGGACAGAGGGGAAGCGATGTAGACCACCTTGGCCTGGGTGTCTGTCTCCCTCTGGGGCTGATGCCGATATGAGGGATCATTGACTACCAGACCATTCACGCCTACTTCAACAGACTGCTCCATTTCCTCAGCCCACTTCAGGTACGCCGGGTCAGCTCCTCGCCGGTATGTTTCCGGCAGCCATTTTGCCGGGATGCTGAACAGCCTGGAGGAGTACTCTGTCTCCCGCTGAATGGTATAGGCAAGGGCCTCGTGGATTGCCGGGAGCAGGGGCCACATAGATTGCGGATCGTCATCCCGAAAGTTGACCTCAAACATGACCACATCCTCGTACCGCTCCCAGCTCCCGCTGTCATCCTCGTTCCACACATAGTCGGCGGAGGTGATGGTCACGCCTTCGTCATTGCAGTTGATCCAGATGGTCTTATCCAGATCAGGGAGGCGTACAGCCAGTGTCCCTACCATGCAGCCCCCTCCAGTGTTGCCGTAGATGCGGTCTGTGACTTCATACCGCATGATCTCAGGGTCTGCCTGTAGGGAAATTGTTTTGAGCAGCTCCGCCTGTATGCTCCGCTCCGCATCATACCCGCCCGGATACTCCACACACCGGTACTCCGCGGCGGGGTGGCGGTTGAGCCGCAGCGCCTCCATATCCCGGATCTTCAGTTCCGCGTCCCCACGCTCGGTAAAGAACAGGCGGCGGCTGTTCTCAGATAAAAAGCCGGACAGCCCCGCCATGGGACTCTCCGGCCTTGCATCCACCCAGATCGCGTAGATTTTAGGCGGATGGAATTCGTTTCCTTCTGTCATATTCATCTCCTATTTCGGCGCCACCGCGGCCGCGATGGTCCGGGTGGTGTTGACGGCGGCCTGAGCTGTGTAGACCGCACTCATGATGTTGGCTCTCGTTGTGGTATCCAGGCCAAAGGTGCCGGCGATCCTGGGCACCTCCCCCGCGGAGAGCATGAGCCCCAGTCCCAGCAGGGCGTGGTCCTTGAACACCATAAGGCCCGCCACCAGAATGGTGGATTGCAGAAAGGCGGTCAGGCACAGGCCGATGACCTGCTTCATCCACTGTACAAAGCCATCCACATATCCTCTGGGAATGCTGAACATATACAGCGATCCAACGGCAATCTGGATGAGCAGGATGCCGCCCCGCTTCAGGTTTGCGAAAAAGACCTTGATCACCGCGTAGGCCATAAGGATGATGCAGAACAGGAGCATGATGGGGCTGGTAATGACGCCAAAGCCAAAATCCAGCGTCACCTGCGTCATATCCGCGATGCTTTCCACACTGCCGAGATCCGTGATGATCTGCTGTCCCACATCCCCAATGCTGGTCCCGTAGCCGGTGAGCCCGGCGCTGAGCTGGCCCTGCAGCGATACGGACAGGGCGTAGAGCCGCACGGGAAGGATGGTGAACAGGCTGACGGCCAGGAAGCCCTTGATGGCGCCCAGCGCCGTGTGCTGGAGATTGGCCCGGCCTGTGGTGTACTCAATGCCGAACTCAAAGGCGCACACCACCAGGCTCACCCCATACAGCGCCCAGCCAAGCTGGGAGAAAAACAGGACAATGGCCTGTACCCACTCCAGTTCAAAGATCTCCACCCCCATGTTGCCCATGGCGGAGAAGAAGTTCCCAAGGAAGCCCACGATCTGTCCGTAGAACCAGTCGATCAGGTTGTCCATGACTGTGGAGGCCACAAAGTCCCAGATAAACAAAGAAAAATCACCCCTCTTGCGAAAGGGGCGTACCGCCTGCGGCGGAATAAAAATGAGGGCCGTACAGACGGTACGGCCCTCATATAGTCGTTGCGACAGAAAGAAAGCGGGCACTGCTTCAGTGCCCGCGTGTCTTTATGCCAAAATTCAATTCCATATTAGCATACTCTCTGGTGCGGGGTATGAAGGAAATAAATTTGGGGTATCACATGGTCTGCTGACACTGAGGAGAGTGGTCTTTGAACACTTCCCCCTCAGCCGCGTAATAGGCGCTGGCTACATCCCCGCCATCATTCATATGCTTCACAGCCCGAAGCATACTGTCATGGTTTTGGGGTTCCATGAGGAAGCCCACCAACGCAAGAGCTAGCACATGGTCCAGACTCCCGCCAAGACTCAGGTACTGGGCCGCGCTTCGGATCTCCGTGGGCAGAACCACAGCAAGCGTATTGTAGAGTTGTCTGCTGATGTCGCGCCCATATTGAGCGTCCGCGTCATGAAACGCGCCGCAGAGGCCGCTGACAATTTCAGCAAAGGACTGATCAAAATCCTCGTTGATCTCATAGGCTGCCCGGATCCACTCGCTGAATGTCCCGTCCTGGCCCCCCAATCCCTGCTCCAACGCGTAAAATTGGCGGATCCCCTGGGACAGATCTGAGCTGAACTTCCGTTTGTTTTCTCTGGTATCCCAC
>DBFWXD010000014.1:0-5038 GCA_048215895.1 Eubacteriales bacterium | reverse complement strand
ATCCTCGGTTTTCATGATGATGGCGTCTCCGTCCATCAAAAATACCCGCTCAAGGCCGGGGCCATAGTAGTCCCGGGCCATGTCGATATCCTCTAAAATTTCCTCCACGGGCCGCAGACGGAATTTTTTCTCCTTATACATCCCGCAGAAGGTACACTGGTTGTTGGAGCAGCCGATGGTACACTGGAGCAGATAGCTCTTCCACTCCCCCGGCGGCCGGTACAGCAGGTCGCTGTCATAACGCATGTTCATCCATCCTTTCTCAGGGGCAGGTCGATGTACTGCCCCTCCCGCATGACCTTGCGGATATTCTTCTCCACCTTGCTCCGGGGCAGCATGACCTCGTGCCCGCAGCCCTGGCAGCGGATTTTAAAGTCCATGCCCACCCGCAAAACCAGCCACTCCTGGCTTCCGCAGGGGTGGGCCTTCTTCATTTTTAATATGTCATTCACATGGATATCCATACCAGTTCCCCCGTTATTGTTCTTGCTGGTTTACCATATTATAATATGGTATTTTCTCCGTTGTCAACGGCGGCCGGCTGTATAAAAGAAGGGCCCCCGGCATACAGCCGGGAGCCCGCAGGTTTTAAAATGACCGGAGTTTCTCAGCCCTTGACCAGAGCGGCGGTGTCCATGGCAATCATGAGCTCCTCGTTGGTGGGGATGTTCCCAAACACATGCCCGCACGTGTTTGGGGGCCCATGGATTTTAATGCTCGGGCGAACTGAATTCGCCCTGCGCAAATTGCCGCTTGGCGGCAATTTTTCTGGTCATCCCCGTGAGAAAACTACCGATACTGCTCAGCCCTTCACCAAAGCGGCGGTATCCATGGCAATCATGAGCTCCTCGTTGGTGGGGATGACCAGAACCCGCACCTTGGAGTCGTCCGTGGCTACGTCCACTTCCTTGCCGCGGGTGTTGTTCTTCTCAGCGTCCAGCTTCACGCCCATGTACTCCAGACCGGCAACCGCATTGGCACGAGTGTCGGGGCCGTTCTCGCCCACGCCGGCGGTGAAGATGATGGCATCCACGCCGCCCATAGCGGCAGCATAAGCACCGATGAGCTTCTTTACGTTGTAATCAAAGGAATCCAGAGCCAGCTGAGCCTGCTGATTGCCCTTGGAAGCGGCGTCTTCCAGGTCGCGGAAGTCGGAGGACACGCCGGAAATGCCCAGCACGCCGGACTTCTTGTTCAGGATGTTCAGCATCTCATCGATGGAGTAGCCGTGCTTCTTCATCAGATACTCCAGGATACCGGCGTCCAGATCACCGGAACGGGTGCCCATGGGCAGACCAGCCAGAGGAGTGAAGCCCATGGAGGTATCCACGCTCTTGCCGCCGTCGATGGCGGTGATGGAAGAACCGTTGCCCAGGTGGCAGGAAATGAGCTTCAGCTCTTCAATGGGCTTGCCCAGCATGGCAGCAGCCCGGCCGGCCACATACTTGTGAGAGGTGCCGTGGAAGCCGTAGCGGCGAACCTTGTCCTCGGTGTAATACTCATAAGGCAGAGCATAGGTATAGGCCACGGGGGGCATGGTCTGGTGGAAGGCGGTGTCGAACACAGCCACCATAGGGGTGTCAGGCATAAGAGCCTGACAGGCCTTGATACCAATGATGTTAGCGGGGTTGTGCAGAGGTGCCAGGGGGTTGCACTCCTCGATGGCGGCCATGACCTCGTCGGTGATGATCACGCTCTTGGCAAACTTCTCGCCGCCGTGAACCACGCGGTGACCGACCGCGTCGATCTCCTTCATGGAGCCGATCACGCCGTTATCAGGATCAACCAGGGCGTTCAGCACAGCCTGGATGGCCTCAGAGTGAGTGGGCATAGCCACATCGGCCTCTTTGATGGCCTGCTTGCCATCGGGCTTATAGGTGAACTTACCGTCAATGCCAATGCGCTCACACAGGCCCTTGGCCAGAACCTGCTGAGTCTCGGGGTTGAGCAGCTGATACTTCAGGGAAGAGCTGCCTGCGTTGATTACCAGAATATTCATGGGAATCGTCTCCTTCACAATTCAAATTTAAATCTGGTCGGGTTGCCTTGCTGGTAAGAATGTAATACAATAAAGGCGCGCCTAGTTTATGATACTATGATACAGCGCTTTAGCTGGAAAGACAACCGTTTTTCTGAAAAAAAGGAAGATATTCCATCAGGAGGTCAACCTCATGCAGGTAATTGGCATTGTCGCCGAATATAATCCCTTTCACACCGGCCACGCATATCAGATCCGGGAGAGCCGCAGGCTGGTGGGCACCGACAGTGCCGTGGCAGCAGTGATGAGCGGCAACTGGGTTCAGCAGGCCGACTGCGCCATTGCCGACAAGTGGCTGCGCGCCAGACTGGCTCTGATGGGTGGTGTGGATCTGGTGCTGGAACTGCCCACTGTTTGGGCTACTGCCTCCGCAGAGGGCTTTGCCCGAGGGGCCATTGCCCTGCTGGAGAGCGCTGGAGTGGTGGACCATCTTTCCTTTGGCAGCGAGTGCGGCTGTACTGAGTCTCTGGAACAAATTGCGGCCTGCCTCAGTTCAGCCCCCTGTCAGGAAGCCATCAAAGCCCTGGCCGATACTGGTCTGCCCTTTGCCCAGTGCCGGCAGCGGGCGGTGGAGGCTATCTTGGGAAACGAAGCTGCCTCTCCCCTCTCCCGCCCCAACAACAACCTGGGCATCGAATATATCCGCGCGCTGAAGTATCTTCATTCCTCCATCCGTCCCATGACCGTCCTGCGCCGGGGAGCCCAGCACAACGGCCTTGCCTTTGTTCGGGATGAGGAGGACTCTCCCCTGCCCGGTTCTGCTGCCACGGACATGCCCCAGTTTGTCTCTGCAACACAGCTGCGCATGGATCTGATGGATGGGCGCTGGGACCGGGCCGAGCACTATCTGGGAGCCGAAGGAAAAGCGCTGCTGGAGGGGAACACGGTGGGGCTGCCAGGCCTGGGCCGTGTGGAGCGGGCCATACTGGCCAAATTCCGAACGATGACCGCGGAAGACTGGTCACAGCTCCCTGACTCCGGCCAGGCGGAGGGGCTTCCCCAGCGCCTGGAGCGCGCTGGACGAAGCTGCACCAATTTGCAGGAGTTTTTCAGCTCTGTAAAGGTAAAACGTTTTACACATGCTCGCCTGCGCCGTCTGGTTCTGCGAGCCTATTTGGGCATTGTCCAGAGCGAGGTTCCGGACAAGCCCCCCTACCTCCGGGTGCTGGGTATGACCACCCGGGGCCGGGAACTGCTGCGGGACATGAAGCAGCGTGCCACCTTGCCTATCCTTACAAAGCCCGCCCATGTCCGAACCCTCTCTTCCGAAGGTCAGAGGCTATTTGAACTGGAAAGCCGGTGCACCGATCTGTACGATCTGTGCTTTGAGACGGTACCGGCCCCTGGTCGGGAGTGGCGGACAGGACCTGTCGTGCTGGAGGAGGAATCAAATGGAAGATAACAAACTGCGCCGTTCATCCTTTCTTTGGCGCTGGGGCGGTGCGGTATTGCTGCCTCTGGCCCTCATCTGCCTGTTTGAATGGCTCCACACCAATCAGGACCTCATGTCTGCCTGGGTATTCGGGTGTATGGCTCCTTTGGAGCAGTTTCTGGGCCGCTTAACGGGGTGGATTCCGGTTTCTGTCGGCGAAGTGCTTTTGATTCTCTTTCTGCTCTTCTGCCTGATCTGGCTGATTCGGGCCGTGGTATTGCTGGTCCGGGGCCGAAAAATTCTGCCCTTCCTCCGGAGACTGTGTGCCCTGGGCGCAGTGTTTCTTTGGATCTGGGCCGGGGTGTGCTGGCTGTGGAACGCCGCTTATTATATCCCCACCTTTGCACAGCGCGCAGGGCTGGAAACAGAGCCCTATTCCGTCGAGACGTTGGCCTCCGTCACCGAATTCTTTGCCCAAAACGCCGCCCGGCTGTCTACCCAGATGACCCGGGATGAGCAGGGACATTTTGCAGAGGATCGGGAGGCGTGCTTTGACCGAGGAGTCGATATTTACGAAAACCTGACAAGGGAATTTCCTTGTCTAGATATGAAATCCGTAGAAGCCAAGCCGCTTCTCTGTTCCAAGCTGCAAAGCCTTTTGGGATTTACCGGCATCTACTCCCCCATCACCGGAGAGGCCAATGTAAACGTGGACGCTCCTCTCTGTCTCCTCCCCGCCACCATCGCCCACGAGATGTCCCACCAGCGTATGGTGGCTCTGGAGGATGAGGCCAACTTTGTGGGAATTGCCGCCTGCATCACCAGTGATGATCCGGTCTTTCAATATTCCGGCTATCTCATGGGCCTCATCCATCTGTGCAACGCCCTCTACTCCGTAGACTCCCAGCGCTGGTATGCGATTGCAGACCAGTATTTTACGCCGGAGCTGTCCACCGATTGGAGCGACAACAATTCCTATTGGGCCCAGCGCTCCTCCCAGGTGGAGGAGACAGCCTCTGAGCTGTATGACACCTTTTTAAAGGGCAACGACCAGCAGCTTGGCATCCGCTCCTACGGGGCCTGCGTGGACCTTCTGGTCACTTACTTTTCTTAGAAGAAAAGTAAGCAAAAGAAAATTATGCAAAGCTTCGCTTTGCCTCCATTGGAAACACAAAAAGCCGGCCGTCTACTTGGACGGCCGGCTTATTTGATAAAACCTTATGTTAGGCACTTGCTGTTCTCAGACCACCAGGTCATAGACCAGACGAATCACCAGCAGGGACAGCACCACAAAGAACATGGGCCGGATGATTTTGGCCCCGCCCTTCAGCGCCAGGCTGGAGCCCACGTAGTTTCCGGCGATGCCGCAGATGGCGGCGGGGATTCCAATGGCCCACAGCACCTTTCCCGCCAGTGCAAAGGTCACCAGGGAGGCCAGGTTGCTGGCGGAGTTGGCTACCTTAGTATTGCCCGAGGCGGTGAGCAGGTCAAATTTGCATAGCCCGGTAAAGGCCAGCATAAGGAAGGTCCCGGCCCCCGGTCCAAAAAAGCCATCATAGGCGCCGATGACCAGTCCAATGCCCAGGGACATGGTCAGCAGCTGCCCGCGGGAAAAGGTGTCAGAGTGG
>DBFWXD010000139.1:0-2151 GCA_048215895.1 Eubacteriales bacterium | reverse complement strand
ATATCAAACCGGGCAGCGGTAGACTTTCAAAATCGCAAGGCCCGTTTTCGCGTTCTCCTCGTTATCATAGCATAACCCACTCCTCCCCGCAAATAAAAAATTCCCCCGGCCAAAGCCAGGGGAATTTTCGTGTGCGTGAATGAATCAGGCGCGGGCCTTCTTCTTGCCGAAGATAGTCATGCAGCCCTCCACGGCCAGCACGATGGCCAGCACGAAGAGCAGGGCGCCCAGAATGGCCTGGGCATAGGTGCCCCAGTCCACCTTGGCCAGCACCTCGGGATCGGTGCTGGTAATCTGACCGATCTTGGTGGTGATGGTCTGGAACAGGGAGTACAGGGTAACCACCAGCATGAAGATCATGGGGAAGTAGAACATCTTGTTGTTGCGGCCGATGTTGCCCAGCCAGGCACACACAGCCAGCAGAGCCAGAGCGGCCAGCAGCTGGTTGGCAGCGCCGAACAGAGGCCAAATCTTGGAGTAGCCGGTCATGCCCAGGCCAACGCCCAGCACCACGGTGATGGCGGTAGCCACCACGGGGTTGCACAGAACGGCCTTGAAGCCGGTGGCGTCCTTGGCGGTCTCACCGGGCTTCAGCCAGAACTCCTGGAACATATACCGGGCCAGACGGGTGGCGGTATCCAGAGAGGTCAGGCAGAACACGGAAACGGTCAGCACCAGCAGGGAGGCAACGGTCTCCTGAGTGCCGGCCAGGCCGGGGATGGAGGCCACCATGCGGGAAATACCGGTGGCGAAGACCTGAGTGGGGGTGACGATCTCCTTGTTGGCATACTCGGTCCAGATGAAGGACACGGCGGCCAGGGAGATCAGAGCCAGAGCACACTCGATGAGCATGCCGCCGTAAGCGATGGGCTTAGCGTCACGCTCGTGGTCCAGCTGCTTGGCGGTGGTGCCGGAGCCCACCAGGGAGTGGAAGCCGGAGATGGCGCCGCAGGCGATGGTAACGAACAGGGCGGGGAACACAGAGCCCAGAGAGCTGCCGGTGGGAGCCAGGGTATCCACCCAGCCGGTGAAGGCGGGCATATCCATGTGGGCAGCGTCAGCACCGGTGAGGCCGGCGCCGATGACGCCGACAGCAGCGATGATCATCATGGCGTACAGCAGGAAGGAGCTCAGGTAGTCACGGGGCTGCAGCAGAATCCACACGGGAGCCACAGAGGCGACCAGGATGTAAGCGCCGATGATCCACATCCAGGCGGCGTTGCTCAGGTAGATGGGGTGCCACTTCAGACCGATGGCCAGGCAGATCACAATGCCGATGACGCCCACGATGGTGGCCACGGACAGAGAAGCGCCCTTACGGTAAACAAAGAAACCGAACAGAATGGCCATCACGATGAACAGCAGGGAGATCATGGCCACGGAGGCGTTGGTGCCGGACTTCTCCACATCCAGAACGCCGTCCACATAGGTGGCCTGGAAGGTGCTGGCCACGATGGAGGCGAAGGCAGCCACAACCAGGATCAGGGTCAGGTAAGAAAAGATCAGGAACAGCTTCTTGGCGCGGTCGCCGATGTTCAGAGCGATGACCTCACCGATGGACTGACCCTTGTGACGAATGGAGGCGAACAGAGCGCCATAGTCATGGACGGCACCGAAGAAGATACCGCCGATCAGAACCCACAGCACCACAGGCACCCAGCCGAACACAGCAGCCTGGATGGGGCCGTTGATGGGGCCAGCGCCGGCGATGGAGGAAAAGTGGTGTCCCATCAGCACGGGGGCCTTGGCGGGGACATAGTCCATGCCGTCCTCCAGCTCATGGGCGGGGGTGACTTTGGAGTCGTCAACGCCCCACTGCTTGGCAAGCCATCCGCCGTAGAAAATGTAGCCTACGATCAGAATGATAATGCCAACGGTTACAACAAGCATTGCATTCATTGAGTTTTCTCCTCTCCTTTATAGTTAGCAATGATGCGTTCCACCAGGCGTTTCAGGTCTTTCTCCAGGACCTTTCCCGCCCGATTGGTGGAAATTTCGCCGGTGGACAAGTCCACGGCGGCTATACGAAACTCCATCCATCCATGGAGCGATAGCTTAAATTCCCGGCGCTTTTTCAGCTTCTTCAGCTGCTCCAGAGCCCGGGGGGCGGCGCTCTCATAGAGAACCACCGCGGTCAGATAGGTGCTCATA
>DBFWXD010000138.1:0-11848 GCA_048215895.1 Eubacteriales bacterium | reverse complement strand
GGTGTACATATCCAAGAGAGCTAAAAAATCCTGCATAAATTAATATAAGTAGCGGTTGCAGGGGTTACGGGGGAGAGGCTTTTGACAGGACCGGGATCAATGAAGAAGAAATAAACGTTACGCAGCCTATCCCTACTCCCTGGATTACAACTAAGCATTAGTCCATAAGCATGGCGTTTATACCGTCTGCATAGACTGCAGGGATAAAAGCAAAAGGAAGCCCTTTAAGGTACGGGTTCCAAAAGAAGTGCAGGCAGCAAATCTTTTGAACTTCCTTAAAGGGCTTTGTGGATGCTGGGATGTTATAGGGTAACGATGGCTTAAGCTTTACGGTATGAGGGAAAGAAGGGAATAAATTTGCTTTTATTTAAAATTAGGTGTATGCAGACGCATCCAGAATGATCTGGTCCACGATTTGCCGCGCCAGCTCGGGATCTTCACACTCTTCCACAAACACGTCCGGCACGCTGGCGGACTTTTCTCTAAACGCGGCCTTCTCTTCGTCCGTCAGATAAATAATGTTCAGACCTTCTCCTTCAAAGAATTCGACCATCTTATCGCTCTCTTCCTGGAGATAGGGGTAATAGTCTTCCTCAGCCAGGCGGATGGCCTCGCGGAAAATCTCCTGTCCCTCAGCAGGGAGGGAGTTCCACCGCTCTGCGTTCATTCCGAAGCAGTGGATCAGATAGCTGCTGCCGCAGTCAATGAGGTACTTCTGAACCTCATAGAACTTCATATCCTTGATGGAGCTGAGAGGATTGCACTGACCCTCTACAACGCCCAGCTGCAGGGAGCTGTACAGGTCAGAGTAAGGAATGGGGGTGCAGTTGGCCCCGTAGGCTTCAAAGGTAGCCAGTCCGACGGGAGACATAATCACGCGGAACTTCAGTCCTTTCATATCATCCGGGGTATGGATCTCACTGTTGCAGGACCACCAGTCGGCACCCTCAATGGGCCAAGAGAGAATCTCGATCTTTTTTTCCCGGACCACATCGGCCAGCATGGAAATTCCTTCGCTCTCACTAAGCATCGTTTGTACGTCTTCCAGATCCGTAGGCAGGACATAGGGCAGACCTAGGGCTCCCACATAGCCGCCTACCATACCGGAAAAGTTACCATAGCCGCCAATGACCATATCTAGCGTACCGGCCTGGCACTGCTCCACACAGGCCACTGCGTCGCCCAGCTGGCCGGAGGTGAAAATCTGCAGGGAATAGGCCCCATCGCTGAGTTCCTGCAGATGGGTATTCAGAGCCTCGCAATAAACCTGAAGGGGGCCGGAGGGGCTGGACTCATGGGCGATTTTAAATGTGTAGGGAGTCAAGCCGCTCTCTGCGCTGGAACCGGACTGACTGGGGGTAGAGCTTGTCCCCCCGGCTTTTTGTCCGCAGGATGCCAGAAGTGTCAGGGAAAGAGTTAGTGCCGTGGCGATTAATAGACGTTTTTTCATGGTCAGTCTCCTTTCTAACTTTTGCGCTTTACTTAAACGCCAAATGCAACATTGCGTAAAAACAGCGTAATATCTGGGAAGAAGATTAAGATTGCGGTGCCCACGATACAGATAGCAAGATAGGGCCAGACTTTGCGGACAACTGTGGTATACGGTAGATCAAAAATGGCCATAGCTGTGAAAATATTGTAGCCAAAGGGAGGAGTCACACAGCCGATCGCCGTCTGTACTACTACCAGCAGACCAAGGTGAATGGGATCGATGCCCAGGCTCACTCCGATGGGGGCAAAAATGGGAACCAGTACGTAATTGAGTGGGATGGAGTCCATAAACATACAGCCGATGAAAAATACTACCGATACCAGAATCAGGAACTGGGTGGCGCTTAGTCCCATATCTGCTACGCCGCTGGCCATGGTCTGGGGAATTGCGGCATAACTAAGTACCCAAGAGAGGATCTGGCCGGTTCCCACCAGAATAAAGCATTCCGCGGTCACAACTCCGATGTTGATCAGAGATTTCAGCAGCTGACGCAGCGTGATGGACCGGAAGACAAAGAATTCCACCACAAACGCGTAGGCGCAGGATACTGCAGCCGATTCCGTGGGGCTGAAAATACCTGCATAAATGCCGCCCAGGATAATCAAAGGAAAGCCCAGGGGCAGCAGCGCATCCAAAAAGGACTTCCAAACCTCTCGTGCGCTGGCTTTGGGAGAGGTCGGAACATGGTGACGTTTGGCATAGATTGCCTCATACACCATAAAGAGCACACAGAACAGCAGCCCCGGCCCAATGCCGGCAATGAACAACTCGCCCACGGAACAGTTTGCAACCACACAGTAGATCACCATGCTGATGCTGGGGGGGATCAAAAGGGCAATGGTGGCGGCGCTCATCAGCATACCGCAGCTGTGGGAATCGTCATATTCCTGCCGACGCAGTTCCGTAATCATGGGCCGGCCAATGGCCACGAACGTGGCCTGGGTGGAACCAGAAACCGCACCGAACAAGGTACAGGTTCCAATGGAGGTAATGGCTGTGCCGCCGGGCAGATGCCCGAACAAAGAGCGGATGAAACGCAGCAGCCGGTCAGCACATTCCCCGGCGCACATGATTTCCGCACCCAGCATAAACATGGGGACCGCCAGCAGCGTGAAGGAATTCAGTCCGGTATACATTTGCTGCATCGCCATACCCAGATCCATACCGGGAAACTCAATGAACATGGTAAGTAATCCGGCCAGCGCAAGGCCGATGGCCATCGGAATGCCCAGCAGCAGGGAGACGACCAATACTGCAATTACAATGAGACAAACAACCATAGTATCCTCCCTCCTCAGTCATCGTCCGGCTCGCCCATTTTGCGCTCCGTACCAATCCAGTAGTTCTCTTTATCCGTAAGATTCATCAAAACCAGGATCAAATATTGGAACCCTGTAAAAAATGTACCCACAACCACCGGCAAAACACACAGCCAGCGAGGAATGCCAAGTGCCACCGTTTTGGAGGCCATTTCGTATACGCTGAAGCAATACTTACCTACTTGATAGGAAAGGAAAATGAACACCACTGCGGTCATCAGATCGATCACAACGGAATAGTATTTCCCAACTTGGGGGGGCATCCGCTCGATCAGGGCGGACATTCGCACGTGTTTGCATTTCCGTACGCAATAGGGGCTTCCCAGGTACACACAGGCGATCATCAATATACCGCCCAGCTCCTCGGCAAATGAGAGGCTGTTATTCAGTACAAACCGGCAAAAGACATTCGCAATGAGCAAGGCGGTCATACCGCCTACCGTAAGCGCCATCAGAAACCGTTCAATTCTCTTCAGGCCGCGGTTGAGTGTAAATAGTATTTGCATATACTCTCCTTATCTCCAAAATACCTTTTCAAGCACCAATGTACCCGTCAGTCAGAAGTCTGGCGTTTCTTTTTTTCGTGGAGGATATAGCCCAAAAGCTCCAGGATCGTCTGTGCAATCTGAATGCCTGACACCCCGGTGGGATCATAGTTGGGAGCCAGTTCCACAACGTCCATTCCCACGATGGTCCCCATTTTAGCCACGCCCTCCAGAATATCGATCACTTCGTAGTAGTTGAGTCCTCCCACAGAGGGGGTTCCGGTGGCGGGAATGATGGAGGGATCAAATCCATCTACATCCAGTGTTATGTAATACCGCTCGCTTTTTGGAATGCGTTTGAGTGCCGCCTCCACGCCATATTTCTTGATCTCACGGGCGTAGATGATTTCATCCCCGTGCCGCATGGCATCTTCGAAATCCGTGGCTCCGCTGCTTCCCAGCCCGCGGATGCCGATGTGTGCCATAGGCAACACATAGGGTAGCTCCGCGGAGCGGCGCATGGGATTGCCTTGGCCGATTTTGATATGTGCCGGCCCCTCTGTCCAGTCCAGATGGGCGTCTATGTGTATGATGGTAAAATCCCCCACGCAGTCCAACCCGCGGATTACCGGAATGGTAATGGTATGATCACCCCCCAGTACCAGAGGCATGATTCCTTTGGAGGCAATGGCTCTCACATCCCGCTCCACATTCTGGATGCAGTACTCTACATCGGACTGGATCATATCGGAATCACCGCAGTCCACGATCCGAACATCCTTCAGGTATTCGGTATCCCGTTCGGCGCTGTATGCACCGTTGGGCCGGGCTGGCAGCATCGAGGCCTCCCGTATGGCCCGGGGGGCCAAACGGGCGCCGGGGCGATAGACCGTCCCCATGTCAAAGGGAACGCCAAGTACTGCTACATCAATATCCGGTGTGAGCTTTGTCAAATCGGTACATAATTCCGATTTGGCAAATGTCGCTATGCCGCACATGGGCAGATCAACTCGAACCTGGTTCATGCTTCTCCTCCTTTTTCTCTTTTTCGTTTTCTTCCAATTGGGGACGTTGTTCTTCAATGATATCCGCCAACTTTGCAATCCCTTCCTTAATTTCCGAAAGGGAAGGGTACAGGTAGCTCAGGCGAATATATCGTTTTCCCTGTCTGCTGTTAGGGTAAAACAGATCTCCGGGATGGTAATAAAGGTTTTCCTCATGTGCCCTCTGGTAAAGCTTTTTGGAATTTACAAAATCCGGAAGCTTGCACCACACGGTACTCCCCCCCGGCTGGACCGTAAAGAGGACGCCCAATTCCTTCAATCGCCCTAAAGCCTGGTAAACGGCGTTTGCCTTTTCCTGATAAACAGACCGGACGTGTGCCAGATGGCGTTCATAGCTTCCGTTGTTCAGACATGTCGCCAGAATATACTGGCTGAAGGTGTTCATTTGAAACACCGTCATCTGGATCATTTTCACAATGGCGCTGATGACCCTTGTATTGGCCACGGCATAGGAAATGGGGATGCTCTGGGCAAAGCTTGGATTAAAGCTGTTGATATAGATCACAAAGCCATCGGTGTCAATGGCTTTCAGAGACGGCAAGTCAATGTTGTCCGCTTCCAGATCGCCGCAGAAACTCCATTCGATCACGGGGATCCCGTACTTGCGGGCCAGGCTCATCAACTGAAGCCTGCGGCACAGGGACATGGTGATATTGGTTGGGTTATGGGACGAGGGGGTCACGCACAGCAGCTTGGGCTTGGATTTTTCCAGTTCCCGTTCCAGCAGATCCGTACGAATCCCTTCCTCATCCATGGGGATGAGGACCACTTTTGTGTGGTGCAGCTTAAAAAGCTGGTAGACGTGCGCAAAAATGGGCTCTTCCGTAATGATGACGTCCCCCGGTTTGATATAGATGTCCAGCAGAAAATCGATCAGCTGCATGACTTCGTTGGCAATCACGATTTGCCCGGGCGTGGCGTTGATTCTTTTTTTCTGGAGATATTTGCTGATTTCCGTCCGCAAATACCGCAGGCCCTGGGAGCTGCAATAATCGTACAGCGCCGCCCCTTTTTGCTGAATCAGGGACACGATCGCCTCATTGATGATCTCCACCGGGCACAGCTCCTCCGGGGTCATCGTACCCACAAAGTAGTAACTCTTAGGTACGCCGCGCTTGTCCACCGACCGCTGCCATAGCCCGTCATCAAATTCCAGCCCGTTATTATGCTCCACATAGGTCAGGGGGGAATTTAAGTGGAAGTCCCGGTCATGAACGGGGATATTTAGCGCAGCCTGCAAATACTGGTGGGTCACCACATAGCCGCTGCCGCGTTTTGAGATCAGAAACCCTTCGTCCTCCAGCTTTTTATAGGCGTGTCCCACTGTGGCGCGGTTAATCCCCAGCCGCTGGGCCAGCACCCGCTCCGATTCCAGCCGGTTTCCCTCTACCAAACGCCCTGCCTTGATGTCATCCCGAATTGCATTGTAAATTTGTAGGTAGACGGGGACGCCTGAGTTACGGAGCGTAATCATGCACTATAACCTCCCAATCACGATAGACCGCCTTTTAGACCGGTACTTGAATTCTGCCTATCTAGTTTTGACCCCGATCCCGCCTTTATCCCCGGTTCGGCGTCATTCCAATTCTTTTGTTACAAACCCCAGCAGATCGGAAACCAGTCTGGCTGCCAGGTAGCAGGTATTGCTGTTGCTGCCCACCTCATCATACTGTGGGGCAACCTCCACCAGGTCCATCCCGATCACCTGGAACCGCTTTGCGATCGCTTCCAGCAGGTCTACCATTTCTTCATACCAGAAGCCGCCGAACATGGGCGAGCCGGTTCCTGGGGCGCAGGTGGCATCCATGGCGTCGATATCAAATGTCACATATACCTTTCGGTTGGGCCGCAGTGCGGACAAGACTGCCTCGACCCCTTCCTTTCTCACCTGCTTTACAGAATAAACCTGATCGCCATGAGCAGCAGCATCCTCAAAATCCGAGGGACCGCTGCTGCCGATGCCCCGCACGCCCAGGTGAAGGATGTCACCCACATAGTCCAGATCTGCCGCGCAACGCATGGGCGACCCATTGCTATGGCGCTGGCCGCCCACAGACTGCGTCCAGTCCAAATGGGCGTCGATGTGTATGATATCAAAGGGGCCCGCCTGCTCCATTCCACACAGGACCGGATAGGTGATGGAATGGTCTCCGCCTAAAATCACCGGGAATACATTCCGGGCGACCAAAATTTTGACCGCTTCTGTGAGATTGGCGTTGGTGGCCTCCAAATCACCCGGCACATAATCCACATCGCCGCAGTCTTGAATGGTCCAGCGGTCTGTGTCCAGGTACATCAGCTTGCGCTCGGGATCATAAGTCCCGCCGGGCTTGTAGGAAAAACGGGTCGAACCGATCCGAATGCCCCGAGGCCCAAGTCTTGTGCCCGACCGGCCTTGAATGGCAAGGTCAAAGGGAGCCCCTAAAATCCCGATATCCGCCTCGATGGCTCGGATGTCGTCGCAAATGGGACATTTTGCAAAGGTGGCGATCCCTGTGGTCGCCGCGTTTACCGGCTTTCCAATACTGAAATTGTTCATGACGGCTCCTCCCTTTCCTGTATATTGCTACTGAATCGGTACGCACAGCTGCTTATAATCCGCTGGCTTTCGGTCTTTGAGAATGGAAATATTAGCTAATTCCGACGCCTGGATCTCATCCAGCGAGATTTCCTGCACCAAAAGCCGTTCCTCAGGAAACAGCAGCTTTTGTTTGATAAATCCATCCGGGCCGATGACCATGGTCTCCCCCGCAAAGAATTTGTCATCCGCGGGGCCTACGCGGTTGACCGCGGCCACAAACACCTGATTGTTCAGAGCATGGCCCCGCAGCATCTGCTCCCACCAGTGGTAAGAGCTCTCCAAAAACCGCCACGCGGCGCATACAAAAATGATATCCGCATGTCTGGCCCCCAACATTCTGGCGGACTCTACAAAGCACAAATCGTTGCAGATTAAAATGCCGACCCTGCCGTACTTGGTTTCAAACACAGGATATTGATTGCCCGCTTCAAACTCCCCTTTTTCACACTCGATCAAATGGGTCTTTGCGTACGAGCCAATGATCGTCCCCTCCTGGGAAATCAAAAACGCGCTGTTGTTGCAGCGTCCGTCTTCGTATTTGATGAATATGGGAGCTATCAGGTATATCCGCAATTCCTTTGCCAAGGTACACATTCTCTGCAAAGTGTCGCCGTCTTCATACTCTGCCCTGCATACCAATTCCGCCATGTGTTCTCCACTGTATCCCTGATTAAAGGATTCTGGAAGACACACGATGTTGGCTCCCTGTTCCGCGGCATCGCGGATCATCCGTTCGGCCTTTTCCAAATTTGCAGCAAGCTCGCCGAATTGAAAATTTGCCTGTACCAAAGCGATCTTGTAACTCATCTCGTTCCCCTTCCAAAATCTATGTAATATGCGCTCTGTGCTTTTTTGATAAAGTGATAAAGAATTGGATCTGTTCATATACTACAAAAAGTTCCTTGATCAAACAATATTCCAATTCTTCATTTTAAAAACCAGTCCAATTCCCCGGCGTTGCCTATACCAGATCAATCCACCGGTCGCTTATTTTAAAGGATTATTTGCCCTGATATGATTGTATATTTATGTTTTTATGGCCAATATCCGCAGTTTTTTCAGAAAGTTCGCTTAAGAGGGAAAAGAGATTTTTTATTCTTATCCGCCAATTTTACATCTCACATAGTCCAATTTTTAATGCACTCCACATTTTATCCGGAGTGCCCGGCCAACCTGTCAGGCCCGGATTGTCTGACTGAAATTGGATGAATTATTATTAACTAAAATTGGTCCATTGTGCAACTGCACATTTTCTTATATGCTCAAAGCAGACACTTCCGACATTTCTCATAAAGAACAGGAGGCTTTTATATGGTCAGGCTGTCTGCGCAAGAAATACACAATTTGGTGGATCAGTACCGGCAAGAAGCCATTCAGCTATTTCAAAAAGCGGTACAAATCCCAAGCCCCACCGGTCAGGAGCTGGAGCTCAGCCAATTTTTTGAGTCATATATGCAGTCTTTTGGTTTATCCGTATCCAAGTATGAGTACGAACCCGACCGTCCCAATTTGATTGCCGAATGGTTGGGCAACGAGGCGGGAAAGCGCTTCATCTTTAACGGCCACATGGACGTATTTCCTCCGCCCAAGGGCGTGAAAAGCAAGTATGGTCCCTGGTCGGGCGTCATTGAGGACGGCAAGTTATATGGTCAGGGCGCCGGTGACATGAAAGCCGGCGATTGTGCGGCCATGATGGCGGTGCGGATCTTAAAAGAGAGCGGTTACATTCCCAACGGCAAGATCGTACTGAGCTATATGGTGGACGAAGAAAACACCAGTGAAAAAGGGGTTCTGGCGCTGCTGAAGGATGGCTTGCTCACAAACGGAGACTTTGGTATCTGCATGGAGCCCTCTCACTATAAGATGCTCATGGAAGAAGGAGGTGTCTGGCAGGCGGAAGTCACCTACTACGCTTCCGGGGGACATACCACGCACCCCACCCAGGAAGAGGATGCAATCATGAAGTCCATTAAGGCCATCACCCAGCTCTATCAGCTTCGTGAGAAAATCCTGTCCCGCTCCTTTTCCCAGCTGGGGCACCCCTTTTTCCAGATCAATATGCTGACTGCCGGTACCGTCAGCAACATCCGCGCCTCCAAGAGCACCTTCTCCATCGATCGTCGGTTTGCTTGGGATGAGGGATTCGACCAGGTAAAAAAGGAAATCACCGACGTTCTGGATGCGCTGAAGGCCGCCGATCCGGCCTATGACTATACCCTGCGGGAAATTGCTTATTATCCCTGTGCAAAGCGGGACCGCAACGATGAATCTGTCCAGTTGATGTTCCAGGCTTACCAGGATATCACCGGGAGACAGCCTCAATCCTTTGCGCGCTACGCCAGCAGCGATGCGGTTCACATTATGGAACATACTGGAATGCAGATGCCCATTTATGGACCAGGTGACCTGGATATTTGCAGCACATCCGATGAATGTGTCGATTTGGAAGAATACCTTACGACCATTAAGATTTATATCCGCATGCTGGATCTTTTGCTGGGACAGCGGCCTGTGGAACACGAATGCTCCGTATGTGGTCAATGAGGAAACTTGCTGTGCAAGGTTAAGAGAATAATATGGATATTTCGATTTCTTCTGAATAGTGCATTTTGCAAGAATACGGTTCGAAGATAGGAAAACGTCCTGTGTGGTGCCTTTAGGACACCGCACAGGACGTTTTTGTAAAGTTAATATGAGATTTGTTAGATCAGGTTGCGTACCTGGCAGAATGCCATAATGTCGGCTACATAGGCATCTTTGCAGGCAATGGGGAGATCGACATGGTCAACGCCGTGATAGAGCACGAGCTTGGAATTTTTCAGAGCGTAAAGCGTGCGCAGCATGAGCTCAGGATTGCTGATATTATCCTTAGTTCCTCCCAGCATAATGGTAGGAACTTCAATCTTGGAGAGAACCTGAGCCAGTTCTTCCTCTGTCTTAATCTTCGGGAAGGGTTTCCTGGGGTTTAGAGTGGCGGATTGGGCGGGCATATTGGTCCAGAAATCAACTGTTTGCTCCACTGCTTTTTTTGCCTCAGCACCGATGTTGGGATCATCCTCCATGGCTACAAATGCTTTGGCACAGTAAGCCGCCTGCTTTTCTGCATAGGGAATCCAGGTTTCACGGCTCTTGGCTGCGTTGATCGTATCCATGCGGGCGGCGCCGGTGGGCTTGCCATCTTTCAAGTGGGGGCCGCTGCCGCTGGCAAAGAACCCTCTGAGACGCTGGGGATGATTCATGCACAGGTGCCAACCGATGCCGGCTCCGTGAGAGTGGCCGGTATAAAAGAACTTGTCAATGCCCATGGCATCGGCAAAGTCTACCACATCCTGGGCCCACACGTCATACCAGTCGTCTCCCAGATCTTCCGGGACCATGGAGGAGGGGGCATATCCGCGAATGCGGATGATAAAGGCGTGGAAACCACATTTTTCGGCCAGGTCTTTGGTATAGTACACATGGCTGTTTACAAACTGTTGGGCCTGAATCAGGTACCGATCGCCCTGGCCAAATTCTTCATAATATAAAGAGACATTGTTCAGATCAATGATAGGCATATATATCCCTCCAAATCAAGTGGAATTGCAAAATATACACTTAGCGATATAAAGATTAAAAAGACGCTGCTCGGTGCCCCTCAATTGGATGATCGGGAAAACTCCACGGACGCATGGGGATGCGCCGGCGATTATGACACATCCACTCCATGTTGGACTCCACAACCAGGCTGAGCTTTTGGCCATTAAACCGGCAATAGAAGGTGTTGTAATCCATCCAATTGGTGGAGCGTACTTGGAAGACAAAACAAAAGTCGGACAGCCAGCCGCCGCTTACCAGGTGCCGAACGGGGGCAGGGGAGAAGATCATGTTCAGACGGTCGTTTTCCTTGGGCATGGAGATGAAAGCGTCATTGGTTTCCCACTGGCCATTCAGGCCAACCTGAAGATGACACTGCTCGCCGGTGGTGGTTGTAAGGAGTACTTCCGGCAACCCAGCTGTAAAATTGACACACAGCGTGTGGAGATGCCAGGGATTATCCTCCAAAACATAAGTACACCCGTAGTAATCATCCATATAGCCTGGGGCGGGCATAGCATGAGGAGCGCAGGACCATTCGGCAAGGTATTGCTGAAGCAGTGCGTGGTCGCCGTTTTCCGGAACAGGATGCGGCTGAATGGCCGGATACAACGTGCTCCAGAGTGTGGTAGGAATCAAACCGCTGTCTTCTTCGATGGCATTGCATACAATCGCCAGTTCCTGATCGGGAAACAGAAAACCAAACTGGCTGCGGCCCCCGTCCAGCCGGGCGCCGCCCCGGGAGTTCTGCCAGATTTGGAACCCGTAGCCTGAGAGCTGGTCGATGTGCATAAAGGAAATGGAAGAGCAGCGCCTTGTGGGAACCTGGCAGGAAACCGCGGCACGCACCAGCTCAGGATCGAGAAGCTGCTGCCCGTTCCAGTTTCCTTCCTGGAGATAGAAGAGGGAGAGCTTGGCAAATCCTTCAGAGGTACACATGGTGCGCGATCCTTCCAGTTCGCCCCGTTCTGTCTTCTCTACCGTGCAATAAATTCCCAAAGGTTCCAGAAAACGCGGCCGAAGAAACTCTACATAGTTGCTTCCAGATACTTTTTCCACAATCATGCCAAGAATGTGAGGGACTCCGTTGTTGTAAAGAAAATGCGTGCCGGGCTCAAAATCAAGCGGCTGGGATAGAAAGGCACGCACGCTGTTGCTGCTGTTCAGCACCGGACGAAAGGTATCTTTGTCATGGCCAGTGGTCATGGTGAGAAGATGATACACGGTCATAGCCTTCATTCTCGGGGTGACGATCTCGGGGGGGTCGTCGGGAAAAAGATCCACAAGGCGGGAATCCAGGCAGACCAATTTTTCCTGAATGGCAAACAGCA
>DBFWXD010000137.1:0-8034 GCA_048215895.1 Eubacteriales bacterium | reverse complement strand
CTCCACCAAGGCAAAGGCAATATGCAGACCGCCTCGGTTAATAAACTCCGGCATATGGCTTAAATGCATATCGGAGTAGCCCACTTCGCCCGCATTGATGGCGTTGCGCATGGACTTGTTGCTCTGATAGGGATACCGCATGGACAGCAGACCCGCTCTGGTCAGCTCACCATCTAGGGCATCCCCTACTGAGGCTCCGGTCAGAATGGTCAAGTGGTCGGCCTTTTTCTGACGGGCCAGCTCGTGGGGCACCGCCTTGGGCTCGCCTACCAGGGTGAAGCCGGAGCAGCCAATCACACTTCCAGACTGGATCAGTGCCGCGGCCTCTTCCACGCTCTTGATCTTATCGCGCAGGGATGCAGCAATACGTTCCATATTTCACGCCTCCATACATTACGCCTTTCGGCTGGCCAGCGCGTCCAGGCGGCGATTGCGGAAATAGAGGCAGATGTCGATGGAAACCATGACGATGTTGAGGATGTAGAAATAGAATACATAGGTCAGGTTCTGGGTGACAATCTTGCCAATGATGGCGCTGACGTAGCCTGTCCAGATGAACACCTCAAAGAACAGGCTTTTCCCCTTGGCGGTGCGGGACTTTGCGGACTTATAGACAGACAGCGGCCAGGACAGGCCGAAGCAAATGACCATGATGAGCTCAAAAATCTCTCCCATTTGAATCACCAACGCCGGAAGCCGCCCAAAGGCGCTCCTGGCATCCTTTCTGATAGATTTGAGAGGGGGTTCTCTTCCTCAGGAGCGGCGCCGGACGGTCACTCGATGGACAGCAGCACGGCGCCGGACTTGACCTTGTCGCCGACGGAGACCAGTACGTCCTTGACAACTCCATCCTTTGGGCAGGGGATGGGCTGCTCCATTTTCATGGCCTCCATAGTGCCCAGGTTATCGCGGGCCTTTACGGTGTCGCCGGGCTTGACGTTGATGGCGACGATGGTGCCGGGGATGCGTGCTTTGATTTCCATAATAAGTTCCTCCCTTAATCAAATATCACTGTGCATCGTTTTTACACCATACCTATGGTGGTGACGAAGATACCGGCGGCGATGGCGGAGGTGATGACGCCGGAGATATTGGCACCCATGGCCACCGGCAGGATGACGGCGAAGGGATTTTCATCCTGGGCGGCGTGCTGGGCCAGCTTGGCGGTGGTGGGCACGCAGGAAACGCCGGCGATGCCGATGGTGGGGTTAAAGTCCTCGCGCTTGGCTTTGTGCACCAAATACATGAGCCAGCCGCCCAGCAGGCCGCCCACCGCGGAGATAGCCAGGGCAAGAATCCCGATGACCAGAATAATGATCACAGTGGGATTGAGAATGGTGGAGGCCTCGCACAGCACCCCCAGGATCAGGCCCAGGAAGAAGGTGCCGAAATAGGAGAGGCCCTCCTCGAGCAGCTCCGTGTACTTGTTGATTTTGGCCTCCTTTACGGCCATGCCGATGAAGAAGGACAGCAGCAGGGGAGCGGCTACGGGCAGCAGCAGGCAGAGGACGGTACAGGTGATGATGATAAACAGGAATTTGGACTTTTGAGAGACCTCGGGAACCTCAACATACATGTCAATGCCGCGGTACTTTTTGGGCACCATCAGCTTGATGATGTAGGGATATCCGCCGTAAGTCAGGCTTAAGTACAGATATGCAATGATGGAGATGGGCACAAACAGCTCAGGAGCCATCATCAAAGAGGAAAAGAGTACCATGGGGCCATCCGCACCGCCGATCGTAGCCATAGCGGCAGACTGCTCCGGCGTCAGCCCAAAGGCCAGTACGCCCGCCGCCAGCGCGGCAAAGGTTCCCATTTCAGCGAAAATGGCGATAATCATGGAGCTCCAGGGCTTTGCCAGCAAAAAGCTGATCTCGCTCCGTGCTCCGATGCCCATGAAGACCAGACAGGCAATCAGACCGTTGGAAAAGGTCAGATTATAGATTGGCTGGAGAAAATTGACCTGCATGGCATCCACAATGGCCGAAGCATCGGAGACAAGCGGGTCCAGCAGCAGATTGCCGACGGTTCCGGAAGTAAGGAACATCATGCCGCAGTTCACCGCCATCATGCCGATTCCCATCGGAACCATGATCAGCGGCTCCAGCGTCCGCTTGAACCCCAGGCAGGCCAAAACAAAGCCGAATACAATGAGGACAATACGGGCCACCGCGATTACGGGTTCCACCGCAAAGAAGGTTCCGATGCCGGGAAACAGCTGCATAAAGAACTCCATGTTACGGCTCCCCCTCTCCGTCGTCCGTCTGGCCCGGGCGGCTGGTCAGCTTGCTGATACCCACGATGATGGCCACCACCAGCAGGGAAATCACCGCCGTCAGACCGTAGGTCATGGCTGTGTATGGAATAATACCCATATCTCGTTTCAACTCCTTACAGCGGCATATTCCCCCGGGGATGGGGCTGCCGCTCCTTATTGATCAGCAGCTCCAGCGCCTCCAGCAGCCGCGCCCTGGTCTCCGAGGGGCGGATGACCAGATCCACGAAGCCGCGGGAGGCCGCCATATATGGCGTGGCAAACTGCTCGGAATAGAGCTGAATTTTTTCCCGGCGGGCCGCTTTCGGATCCTCCGCCGCCTGGATCTCTTTACGGAAGACCACGTTGGCCGCGCCGGCCGCGCCCATGACCGCAATCTCCGCGGTGGGCCAGGCGTATACAAAATCCGCGCCCAAATCCTTGGAGCACATGGCCAGATAGGAGCCGCCATAGGCCTTGCGCAGCACCACGGTCAGCTTGGGCACCTCCGCCACCGAGTAGACATAGAGCAGCTTGGCTCCGTGGCGGATGATGCCGGCGTGCTCTTGGTCGGCGCCGGGCAGGAAGCCCGGTACATCCACCAGGTTGATCAGCGGAATTCCGAAGGCATCGCAGAGCTGGATGAAGCGGGCGGCCTTGTCTGAAGCGTTGATGTCCAGGCTTCCGCCCATAGAAAAGGGCTGATTGGCAATTACGCCCACGCTGTGCCCGCCCAGGCGGCCGAAGCAGGTGATAATGTTGTCGGCATAATAGGGCTGCAACTCCATTACGCTGTCTTCATCTAAAAGGATGCGGACAACATCGTGCATGTCATAGGGCAGGGAGGAGTCGTCTGGAATCACCGTGTCCAGCAGAGGCTGTAATTCCTCATGCTCGGTAAAATTCATTAGGGGAGGCCGATCCCCTGCCTTGGAGGGGAGATAGCTGAGCAGGCATCGGACCGCTCCCAGGGCCTCCTCTTCGCTGCGCGCGGAAAGGTGTGCCACTCCAGACATAGTGGTATGGGTATCCGCTCCGCCCAGATCCTCCGCAGAGATCTCCTCGCCCGTGGTGGCCGCTACCACCGCGGGACCAGTGATAAACATCTGACTCTCCTTTTCCACCATGACAATCAGGTCCGTCAGGGCGGGGGAGTAGACCGCGCCGCCCGCGCAGGGACCCATGATGACGGAGATCTGCGGGATACGTCCGGAAGAGCAGGCGTTGCGGTAGAAAATCTGCCCATAGCCGGATAGGGCGTCCACCGCCTCCTGAATGCGGGCGCCGCCGGAGTCGCACAGGCCCACCACGGGGCAGCCCGCCTCCAGAGCCATGTCCATGATTTTACAGATTTTGGCCGCGTGCATCTCGCCCAGAGATCCGCCCTGGGCGGTAAAGTCCTGAGCGTATACAAAAACCGTGCGCCCGTCGATCTTGCCGTAACCGGTAACCACGCCGTCGGCCGGGATGTCCTTATCCCCCATACCGAAGGAGGTACAGCGGTGGCGCACAAAGCGGTCCACCTCTGTAAAAGTGCCGGTATCCATCAGCAATTCAATCCGTTCACGGGCCGTCCGCTTCCCCAGCGCGTGCTGCTTCTCCACCGCTTTAGGGCCGCCGCACCGCAGCACACGGGCCGAATGCGCGTCAAGCTGAGCCAGCTTTTCCGCCGTAGTCATTGTCCTCACTTCCTTTCACACAATTCCAGCAGGACACCGTGGGTAGCCTTGGGGTGGAGGAAGGCGATCCGGGCCCCGCCGGCGCCGTACCGCGGCGTCTGGTCAATGAGCCGGACGCCCTTTTCCTTCAACTCCGCCAGGGCGGCGTCAATGTCGTCCACCCGGATGGCGATGTGCTGAATGCCCTCGCCGTTCTTCTCAATGAAGCGGGCGATGGGGCCCTCCGGGGAGGTACTCTCCAGCAGCTCCAGCTCACTGTCGCCGCAGGGCAGGAACGCAACAGTCACCTGCTGCTCCTGGACAACTTCCGTGCCCTTGCTGTGCAGGCCCAGCGTCTCCTCATACCACTTCACCGAAGCCGCCAGATCCTTGACCGCGATACCGACATGATCAACTCTTGTGCAATTCATAACCGGGACCTCCTCCACTGATTTGTGTTACAAATTCCTCCGCCCAACGATAGGGGCTCTCTGTCCTGGACTGGAACCGCTCCAGGCTCTGAGCGAACATGGGGCTGTCCAGCAGGGGACGCAGCAGGCGCTGCTCGATGCCCTCCCGCACCAGGGTCAGAAGCTCGCTGCGCAGGCGCAAGGCGCGGCGGCGGGCCAGCTCTCCGTTCCCGTCCAGGAGGAGGTACTGGCGCTCCAGCTCCTCGCAGAGCTCCGTCACACCCGTGCCCTGAGAGGCCGAGACCAGGAGCACTGGCAGCGGGCGCTTCTCCTCCTCTCCCAGCTCCAGCATGGCCCGCAGCTCATTGGCCGTTCGATCCGCGCCGGGCCGATCCGCCTTGTTGACCGCGAACAGGTCGCCGATCTCCAGAATACCGGCCTTAATGGCCTGCACATCGTCCCCCAATCCGGGGACATTCAGCACCAGCACCAGGTCGGCGATCTCCATGACCGCCACCTCGGACTGCCCTACACCTACGGTTTCCAGCAAAATCAGGTCATAGCCGCAGGCGTCCAGTGCGTGGACCGCTCCCGCCGTGGCGGGCGACAGGCCGCCCAGCTGTCCCCGTGTGCCCATGGAGCGGATGAACACCCCGGTATCCAGGGTCAAATCCCCCATCCGCACCCGGTCGCCCAGGATGGCGCCGCCGGTAAAGGGACTCGTGGGATCCACCGCGATGATGCCAACGCGCAGGCCCTTGGCCCGCCAGCACTTGGTCAAGGCGTTGGTCAGCGTGCTCTTGCCCGCCCCTGGGGGACCGGTGATGCCAAAGATGCGGGCCCGCCCGGTGTGGGGCCAGAGTTGGGTGAGGACGGAGCGCGCCATTTCCCCACCCTGTTCGATGTGGCTGATCAGGCGGGCCACCGCGCGTTTATCACCCGTCCGGCCCCGCTCCAGCAGTGCTGCAAAGTCATCCGTCATCCCTGGCACCACAGTGATCCTGCAGGAACTTCACCGTCTCCGCAGTGGGTGTGCCAGGCGTAAAGACCTCGGACACACCGGCCTTTTTCAGCTCTGGAATATCATCTTCCGGGATGACGCCGCCGCCGAACACCAAAATACCGTCAGCCTCCTGCTCTTTCAGCAGCTCGATCACCCGTGGGAACAGATAGTTGTGGGCCCCGGAGAGCAGGGAGAGTCCTACCGCGTCCACGTCCTCGGACACAGCCGCCTCCACAATCTGCTCCGGTGTCTGGCGCAGGCCGGTGTAAATCACCTCAAAGCCGGCGTCACGCAGCGCCCGGGCCACTACCTTGGCTCCGCGGTCATGGCCGTCCAGGCCGGGCTTGGCAATCAGAACCCGGATCTTCTTTTCACTCATCTCAAAGCACCTCCATCGGACGGTATTCGCCGAACACCTTGCGCAGCTCGCCGCAGATTTCTCCTTCGGTGCAGTACACCCTGGCGCAGTCCAGAATATAGGGCATCAGGTTGTCGCTGCCCTCCGCCGCCGTGCGCAGGGCGTCCAGCCGCTGGCGCACCAGTACGTTGTCCCGGGCCGCCTTCATCTCCTGCAGCTTCTTGATCTGGTTGGCCGCCACCGAGGCGTCAATGTGCAGCAGCCCCTTGGCCGGCGGCTCCTCGATGGTGAACTTGTTGACGCCCACCACGATCTGCTCGCCGCTCTCCACCTGGCGCTGATACTGGTAAGAGCTCTCCGCGATCTCTCGCTGGATGTAGCCCTGCTCAATGGCCTTGACCGCTCCGCCCATGGCGTCGATCTTTTCGATGTACGCCTCGGCTGCGGCCTGGAGCTCGTCGGTCATGCGCTCCACATAGTAGCTGCCGCCCAGGGGATCAATGCTGTCAGCCACACCGCTTTCATAGGCAACAATCTGCTGGGTGCGCAGGGCGATCCGCACGGAGTCCTCCGTCGGGAGGGCCAGCGCCTCATCGCGGCTGTTGGTGTGCAGGGACTGGGTGCCCCCCAGCACAGCCGCCAATGTCTGGATGGCCACGCGCACAATGTTGTTGTCCGGCTGCTGTGCCGTAAGCGTGGAGCCGCCGGTCTGTGTGTGGAAGCGCAGCATCATGGAGCGGTCCTTTTTGGCATGGAAGCGCTCCTTCATGATTTTGGCCCACAGCCGGCGGGCCGCCCGGTATTTCGCGACCTCTTCCAGCAGATTGTTGTGTGCATTGAAGAAGAAGGAGAGCCGGCCGGCAAATTCGTCGATGTCCATCCCGGCCTCCAGCGCGGCCTCCACATAGGCGATGCCGTCGGCCAGGGTAAAGGCGATCTCCTGCGCCGCGGTGGAGCCGGCCTCCCGGATGTGGTAGCCGGAGATGGAAATGGTGTTCCACTTCGGCACGTTCTGGGAGCAGAATTCAAAGGTGTTCGTGATCAGACGCATGGAGGGCGCCGGTGGGAAAATGTATGTACCTCTGGCTGCGTACTCCTTGAGGATATCATTCTGGATAGTACCCTTGAGGGCGGAGGCCGGCACTCCCTGCTTCTCGGCGGCTGCAATATAGAAGGCCAGCAGAACTGCCGCGGGGGCGTTGATGGTCATGGAGGAGCTTACCTTGTCCAGGGGAATCCCCTGGAACAGCACCTCCATATCCGCCAGGGAGTCGATGGCCACTCCTACCTTACCCACCTCGCCATGGGCCATGGGGTCGTCCGAGTCATAGCCGATCTGCGTCGGGAGATCAAAGGCGATGGACAGGCCCGTCTGCCCTTGCTCCAACAGATAGCGGTACCGCTTGTTGGACTCCTCCGCTGTGGCAAAGCCGGCATACTGCCGCATTGTCCAGAAGCGCCCGCGGTACATGGTGGGCTGGATTCCGCGGGTAAAAGGATACTGCCCGGGGTAGCCAAGCCGCTCCTCATAGCCGCCTGCCGCATCCTCCGGCGTGTAAAGCCGTTCTACCGGGATGCCGCTGGTGGTTTCAAAGACGGTTCGTCTCTCCGGGCCCTTCGTCAGTGCTTTTGCGACGGTTTCTGCTTCCCACTGTTCTTTTCCACTCATTGCATACAACTCCTTCTGCTCTTCATTTTGCCCCTGTATTCCCACAAGCAAATTCCTTCAAACCCGGCTGTCCGTTTGTGTACGGAGTAGATATGCCCTTTTACATAAATAAAAAGGTGGGGCATAAAGCTGACTTTATGCCCCACCTGGTGCTAAAATAAAGAAGCTTTCCAAGCTCCCAGATAATTCCGCAATCTTGGGCGGAAAAGAAAGATGTATTTCCCTGCTGTAATGCCTGACAACCCGGCTGTTTCTTTTGTTGTACCGGAGCTTCAAGATTGTGACCAGGTAGCCTTAACTATGAATAGTTAAGGTGGCTTTGCGTTCATTCTTCCCCCTATTTTGACCGGTGCAAAATCTCAACCTTTATAACCAAAATTTTTGCTTCATCACTTTTTTTGTTTGTAGAATATGCAGCATAGCTTTAACGGTCACGATTTCTCGCATTTAACTGCGTACCCAGCGCAAAAAGGTCTTGTGACAAATTCCCAACTGCCTGGCGGCCTCCCGCGCGGATAGAGTTCCTGACTGCCAGGACTGCTTTATTTGTTCAAATTTTTCCGGCCGCGTCTTGGGGGGTACGCCAAACCGTACCCCCCTCTCCTTCGCTGCCGCTATCCCCTCGGCCTGTCGTTGCTTAATAAATTCACGTTCCGTCTGAGCTACATAAGAGAGCAGT
>DBFWXD010000136.1:0-2441 GCA_048215895.1 Eubacteriales bacterium | reverse complement strand
GAAAATAGAGGTATAATAGCCAATCGTTGAGAAATTCCAAGAGAGGTGCAGCTTCCATGCGGAATGAAAAACTGAGAAACGTAGCAATTATTGCCCACGTCGACCATGGTAAGACCACCCTGGTGGACGAGATGCTCAAGCAGTCGGGCGTATACCGGGAGAATCAGACCGTGGTGGACCGCGTGATGGACTCCAACGACCTGGAGCGGGAGCGTGGCATCACCATTACGGCCAAGAATACCGCTGTGCAGTACGGCGATATTAAGATTAACATTGTGGATACCCCGGGCCACGCCGACTTCGGCGGCGAGGTGGAGCGTATCCTGAAGATGGTCAACGGCGTTATCCTGCTGGTGGATGCCGCCGAGGGCCCCATGCCCCAGACCCGCTTTGTGCTGAGCAAGGCCCTGGAGCTGGGTCACCGGGTCATCGTGGTGGTCAACAAGATCGACCGCCCCGACCAGCGTGTGTACGAGGTCATCGACGAGGTGCTGGAGCTGCTGATGGATCTGGACGCCACCGACGAGCAGCTGGACTCCCCCATGCTCTTCTGCTCCGGCCGTCAGGGCACCGCTTCTGTCCAGCCCGATGTGGCGGGCAGCGACCTGAAGCCCCTGTTTGACGCCATTGTGGAGTATATCCCCGCCCCCGAGGTGGATCTGGAGGCCCCCTTCCAGATGCTGGTCTCCTCCATCGACTACAACGAGTTTGTGGGCCGGATTGCCATCGGCCGCATCGAGCGAGGCGTGATCAAGCAGAACCAGGAGATCGCTGTGTGCAACTACCACGATCCCGACGCTCCTGCCAAGAAGGCCAAGGCGGCCACCCTCTATGAGTTTGACGGCCTGGCCAAGGTGCCGGTGCAGCAGGCGGAGGCGGGCAACATCATTGCCATGAGCGGCATGGGTGAGATCACCATCGGCGATACTATCTGTGCCCCCGAGTGCATTGAGCCCATCGAGTTCGTGAAGATCTCCGCCCCCACCATTGAGATGACCTTCTCCGTCAACGACTCCCCCTTTGCCGGCCGGGAAGGCAAGTTTGTCACCAGCCGTCAGCTGCGGGAGCGCCTGTTCCGGGAGACCATGAAGGACGTGTCCCTCCGGGTCACCGAGGTGGAGGGTTCCACCGACTCCTTCAACGTGGCCGGCCGCGGTGAGATGTCTCTGTCTATCCTCATCGAGACCATGCGCCGGGAAGGCTATGAGCTTCAGGTCTCCCCGCCCCGTGTGCTCTATCAGGAGATTGACGGCGTGAAGTGTGAGCCTGTGGAGCGCCTGGTGGTGGACGTCCCCGCCGACTGTGTGGGCGCGGTCATGGAGAAGATCGGCTCCCGCAAGGGTGACCTGCTGGAGATGAATCCTGTGGGCGACCGGATGAAGGTGGAGTTCCTGGTTCCCTCCCGCGGCCTGTTCGGCTACCGCAACGAGTTCTTGACCGACACCAAGGGCGAGGGCATCATGGCCTCCGTCTTTGACAGCTATCAGCCTGTGAAGGGCGAGATCAGCCGTCGTTCCACCGGCTCCCTGGTGGCCTTCGAGACAGGCGAAGCCGTGACCTACGGCCTGTTCAACGCCCAGGAGCGCGGCAGCCTGTTCATTGGTCCGGGCACGCCCGTCTACGCCGGCATGGTGGTGGGTGTTACCCCCAAGAACGAGGACATCTCCGTCAACGTGTGTAAGAAGAAGCAGCTGACCAACATGCGGGCCTCCGGCTCCGATGAGGCTCTGCGCCTGGTTACCCCCCGGACCCTGTCTCTGGAGCAGTGCCTGGAGTTCCTGGCCGACGACGAGCTGCTGGAGTGCACGCCCGAGAACCTGCGTCTGCGCAAGCGCATTCTGGACCACGGCGACCGGATGCGTGAGGCCTCCAAGAAGAAACAGTAAAAACCAGAACGCTCTGTATTTTATAACTAATAAAATACAGAGCGTTTTTATTTTACCCCCGGAATCGGCCCCGTGAAGCTTCCCGCACAGGAGAGAACCCCAACCGGAATTTTGGGCTTTTCCTTGCCTTTTCCGGGGCCAAAGGGTATAATAGATCAAACTGGGTGTCTTGTCACCCTTCCTTGAAGGAGGCTTTCCGCGATGAAAGCGAAAACCAATCTTACCATGCTCTGCGACTTTTATGAGCTGACCATGGCCAACGGCTATTTTCAGACCGGCCTGAAGGACCGTATCTGCTACTTTGATGTATTTTATCGTTCGGTGCCGGATAAGGGCGGCTTTTCCATTGCCGCCGGTCTGGCCCAGGTGGTGGAGTACATCCAGGACCTGCGCTTTGACGAGGAGGATCTGGAGTATCTCCGGGGCAAGGGCTGCTTCTGTGAGGAATTTTTGGAGTTTTTGAAAAACTTCAAGTTCACCGGCGATATCTGGGCCGTGCCCGAGGGCACCCCGGTCTTCCCCAACGAGCCCATCCTCACCGTCCGGGCTCCCGCC
>DBFWXD010000135.1:0-3388 GCA_048215895.1 Eubacteriales bacterium | reverse complement strand
GTTCAAAACCATGGACGGCAACAATGCTGCGGCTTATGTCAGCTACGCCTTCACCGAAGTAGCAGGCATTTACCCCATTACTCCGTCCAGCCCCATGGCTGACTATGTTGACCAGTGGGCGGCCCAGGGCCAGAAGAACATCTTCGGTACCACTGTTAAGGTCATCGAGATGCAGTCTGAGGCCGGTGCCGCCGGTACCGTTCACGGCTCGCTGAACGCGGGCGCCCTGACCACCACCTATACCGCCTCTCAGGGTCTGCTGCTGATGATCCCCAACATGTACAAGATCGCCGGCGAGCTGCTGCCCTGCGTGTTCCATGTCTCCGCTCGTACCGTGGCTGCCCAGTCTCTGAACATCTTCGGCGACCATTCCGACGTGATGGCCTGCCGCCAGACCGGCTTTGCTATGCTGGCCGAGGGCAATGTTCAGGAGGTTATGGACCTGGGCGCTGTGGCCCACCTGGCCGCCATCAAGGGCCGTGTTCCCTTTATCAACTTCTTCGACGGCTTCCGTACCTCCCACGAGATCCAGAAGGTCGCCATTTGGGACTATAAGGATCTGGCTGAGATGGTGGATATGGACGCGGTCAACGCCTTCCGTAAGCGCGCTCTGAACCCCGAGCACCCCACCATGCGCGGCTCTCACGAGAACGGCGACATCTTCTTCCAGCACCGCGAGGCTGCCAACAAGTACTATGAGGCCCTCCCCGAGATCGTGGAGGAGTACATGGGCAAGGTCAACGCCAAGCTGGGCACCAACTATCAGCTGTTCAACTACTACGGCGCCGCTGACGCCGACCGGGTCATCATCGCCATGGGCTCCATCTGTGACGTGGCCGAGGAGGTCATCGACTACATGAACGCCCACGGTGAGAAGGTGGGCCTCATCAAGGTCCGTCTGTACCGCCCCTTCCGCGCGGACAAGCTGATCGCCGCCATCCCTGCCACCGCCAAGAAGATTGCTGTCCTGGACCGCACCAAGGAGCCCGGCGCTCTGGGCGATCCTCTCTACCTGGACGTGATCACCGCTCTGGCCGGCGCCGGCATCACCGACAAGACCGTCGTGGGCGGCCGCTATGGTCTGGGTTCCAAGGACACCCCGCCCAAGAGCGTGTTTGCCGTGTATGAGAACCTGGCTCAGGCCGAGCCCAAGAACCACTTCACCATCGGCATTGTGGACGATGTGACCAATACCTCCCTGGAGGAGAAGGCCTCTCCCAACACCGCTGCTGAGGGCACCATCGAGTGCAAGTTCTGGGGTCTGGGCGGCGACGGTACCGTTGGCGCCAACAAGAACTCCATCAAGATCATCGGCGACCACACCGACAAGTACGTGCAGGCCTACTTCCAGTACGACTCCAAGAAGACCGGCGGTGTGACCATCAGCCACCTGCGTTTCGGCGACAAGCCCATCCGCAGCCCCTACTACATCAACAAGGCCGACTTCGTGGCCTGCCACAACCCCTCCTACGTCACCAAGAACTTCCCCATGGTTCGCGACGTGAAGCCCGGCGGTGTGTTCATGATCAACTGCCAGTGGTCCAAGGAGGAGCTGGAGCACCACCTGTCCGCTGAGGCCAAGCGGTACATTGCTGAGAACAACATCCAGCTGTACACCATCAACGCCATCGACCTGGCCGCTCAGATCGGCATGGGCAAGCGTACCAACACCATCCTCCAGTCCGCGTTCTTCTCCCTGGCCAAGGTTATGCCCGAGGCCGAGGCCATCCAGTACATGAAGGATGCCGCCACCCACTCCTACCTGAAGAAGGGCCAGGACGTGGTTGACATGAACCACAAGGCCATCGACGCCGGCGCTACGGCCTATGTGAAGATCGATGTGCCCGCTTCCTGGAAGGACGCCAAGGACGAGGAGAAGGTCAGCAAGCACACCGGCCCCGTGAAGCTGGTGGACATGGTCAACAAGATCCTGGATCCTGTGGACCGCATGGACGGCGACAGTCTGCCCGTTTCCGCCTTCGTGCCTCACGCCGACGGCACCTTCGAGCTGGGCGCTGCTGCCTACGAGAAGCGCGGCGTGGCCGTTCAGGTTCCCACCTGGGACGCCACCAAGTGTATCCAGTGTAACCAGTGCTCCTACGTCTGCCCCCACGCCACCATCCGTCCCTTCGCTCTGACTGAGGAGGAGGCCGCCAAGGCTCCCGAGGCTGCCAAGATCGTGGACGTGAAGGCCGGCAAGGGCAAGGGCACCTACAAGTTCACCATCGCGGTGAGCCCCCTGGATTGTATGGGCTGCTCCGTGTGTGCCAACATCTGCCCTGTGAAGGCCCTGACCATGGTGCCTCAGGAGCAGGAGGCCAAGCAGCAGGACGTGTTCGACTACATGGTAGCCAATGTCACCGTGAAGGAGGACGTGGCCGACCTGACCGTGAAGGGCAGCCAGTTCAAGAAGCCTCTGCTGGAGTTCTCCGGCTCCTGCGCCGGCTGTGCCGAGACCGCTTACGCCCGTCTCATCACCCAGCTGTTCGGCGATCGGATGTACATCTCCAACGCCACCGGCTGTTCCTCCATCTGGGGCGGTCCCGCTGCCACCTCTCCCTACACCACCAACGCCGAGGGTCACGGTCCCGCTTGGGCCAACTCCCTGTTTGAGGACAACGCCGAGCACGGCCTGGGCCTGTATCTGGGCCAGAAGGCTGTCCGTGAGCGCCTGATCGCCAAGGTTCAGGAAATGGCCGAGTCCGACAAGGCTTCCGAGTCCTTCAAGGCTGCTGTCAAGGCCTTCCTGGACACCAAGGACGACAGCACCGCCAATGCCGAGCCCACCAAGGCCCTCATTGCCGAGCTGGAGAAGGCTGCCGCTGAGGGCTGCCCCACCGCTCCTTCCATCCTGGAGGACAAGGAGTACCTGGCCAAGAAGTCCGTGTGGATCTTCGGCGGCGACGGCTGGGCTTACGACATCGGTTACGGCGGCGTGGACCACGTCCTGGCTTCCGGCGAGGATGTGAACATCTTCGTCTTCGATACCGAGGTCTACTCCAACACCGGCGGCCAGGCTTCCAAGGCCTCCAACATCGGCCAGGTGGCTCAGTTCGCCGCTGCCGGTAAGGTGATGCCCAAGAAGTCTCTGGCTGAGATCGCCATGACCTACGGCTACGTGTACGTGGCTCAGGTGGCCATGGGCGCCAACCCCAACCAGACTCTGAAGGCCATTGCCGAGGCTGAGGCCTATCACGGTCCTTCCCTGATCATCGGCTACGCTCCCTGTGAGATGCACTCTATCAAGGGCGGCATGGCCAACTGCCAGGCTGAGATGAAGAAGGCTGTTGAGTGCGGCTACTGGAACCTGTTCCGGTTCAACCCCGCTCTGAAGGCCGAGGGCAAGAACCCGTTCACCCTGGACTCCAAGGCCCCCGCCGGCGGCTAT
>DBFWXD010000134.1:0-2096 GCA_048215895.1 Eubacteriales bacterium | reverse complement strand
GTTCGCTTAATCTGCACACAAAACCGAAACAGCCCCTTTTCCATCAGCGCACGGTAGACCGGCCTGCGCTCCAGGTCTTCCCGTCCCGCCCCATGGGCCGTGGCCAGCAGCGTGACTCCGCACCCTGCCGCCGTCTCCAGCGCCGCCACATCTTCCGGAGCCGTGATCTCATCCACAGCCAGCACCTGGGGATTCATGGAGCGCAGAAGCAGCATAAGCCCCTGTGCCTTGGGGCAGCCCTCCACCACATCGGTGCGGGGACCCACTTCCAGCTGAGGTACTCCCCGAAAGAGCGCGGCCACCTCGCCCCGCTCGTCCGCCAGAGACACCCGCTGGGGACAGCACCCCTCTCCCCAGGACACCGCCCGGATAAGGTCCCGGAGCAAGGTTGTCTTCCCCATTCCGGGGGGTGAGAGGATCAGGGTATCCGCCAGCCGTCCTTCCGGACACAGCCCGTCCAAAACCGGAGTGCAGACGCCCTTTTTCTGCCGGGCAATGCGGATGCTGGCTGAAGACAGCGCCCGCAGGGCGTGGATCTGTCCCCCTTCCATAGCGGCTGTTCCGCACAGGCCGATCCGGTGTCCTCCCTGAATGGTCAGGTAGCCCCGGCGCACCTGGTCCAGCACGGTGTGAATGGACGCCTGACTGGCAATTTCCAAAAGCTGCTCCAGCTCCCGGCTCTCCACCGGCGCGCCGCCCAGCGCCCTTTCCCCCTCCGGCAGCAGAGCGGTCATGGGCCAGCCTGTCCGCAAACGAAGCTCCTCCACCCGCCCCCGTTCCGCTTCGCTCAGCGTCAGCGCCACCTGCTGAAGCCGCAGGGGCAGTGCACGTACCGCCTGGTAAAACGCTTGGGTCTCCCTTGTCTTTTGCATAACTTCACCCGCCTTTGTCCCATCTATATGAGGACAGGCCCGGCGATATGCAAAAAAATACCGGCGGCCCTCCGTAGGGCCGCCGGTGAAAGCGGTTTTATTTTTTCATTGTCTTGCCGAAGTAGTCCCGACTCAGCCTGGCCACCACGCCGGACAGGGCCAGCAGACCAATGAGGTTGGGAATGGCCATCATACCATTCAGCGTATCCGCAATGCTCCACATGAGCTTTCCGGACCCGGTAGAACCGACCACACACATGAGCACAAAGGCCGCTTTATAGATGATCTTTACTACCTTATTCTCTCCCGTGAGATAGCCCCAGCACCGCTCGCCGTAATAGCTCCAGCCCAGGATGGTGGACAGGGCGAAGAACAGCAGGCTGATCTGAATGATGAGTCCGCCCAGCTCTCCGGGGAGAATGGTGTTGAAGGCCTGCACCGCCGCGGCGCCGTTGGAGGTGTAGGTGGCCAGGGCCTCTTCCCCCAGCTCCAGGCCAGAAAGCAGCACCGTAAGGGAAGTGATGGTACAGATGACGATGGTGTCAATAAACACCTCAAAGACACCCCACATAGCCTGCTCCACAGGCTCGTCGGTGGAGGAAGCGGCATGGGCAATGGGAGCCGAGCCGAGGCCGGCCTCGTTGGAGAACACGCCCCGGGCAAAGCCCTGCTTCATGGCCACCATGATGGCATATCCGAACACGCCGCCGCCAACCGCCTCAAAGCTGAAGGCACTGGTGACAATATTGGCCAGTACGCCGGGGACGTCCTCAATGCGCAGGACAATCACCACCACGCCGGCCAGAATGTAGAAGATGGCCATAAAGGGCACCAGGTAAGAAGCCACCTGTCCGATGCGCTTTACGCCGCCAATGACCACAATGGCCACAATAACCGCCAGCAAAACGCCGGTGACCATGGTATCCATACCGAGCATGCCGTTCATTGCGCCGGCAATCTCGCTGGACTGGGCAATGTTTCCGATGCCGAAGGAGGCAATACCGCCCAGCAGAGCGAAGAGCACCGCCAAGGGCTTCCACTTTTTGCCCAGGCCCCGCTCGATGTAGTACATGGGGCCGCCCTTGTGGGTGCCGTTTTCATCGGTCACCCGATATTCCAGGGCCAGAGCAATCTCCGCATATTTGGTACACATGCCGAAGAAGGCGGACACCCACATCCAGAACACAGCGCCCGGGCCGCCGACGAAGATGGCGCCGGTGACAC
>DBFWXD010000133.1:0-5678 GCA_048215895.1 Eubacteriales bacterium | reverse complement strand
GCGCCCGTCTTCCCTCTTCCGCACCATGCCGTCTCCGGATGGCCGTCTCTTTGCCATTTTGCTTCACCCCCAAAGTCGTATTTTTGTTTTGCGGCGCAATTTCTGAGCCCTTATTTTGCAGCGGGGAATCTGTGAGGTTCGGCTACGCACTGGTAGAGCACAGCACCGCAGCGGCGGCAAATCAGATACTGCAGCCGGTTGCCCCGCAGGCCGTGTTTTTTGAAGGTCACCAGCGCCTCGCCGTGCTGCCAGCCCAGACCGATATTCGTGCTCCCACAGTATTGGCATTGCTGAACGGGAAACTGTATATTCATTACGTTTGCCCCTCCTCTTTCAGTTCGAGCCGGATACGCTCCACCTCTACCTCCTGGAGCAGCCCCATGGCCAGCCGGAACCCGGCTTCGAAGCTGGCTTGGGCAAGGTTTGCTTTCAGTTGGTCTTGCGCATCCACCAGGCGCATCAGCTCCCGCCGCTGCGCCTGATCCAGACAGTCCCGCACCTCCTGACGGGTGTTTTCAATTTCTTCCTCCAGCTCGCTGAAGTCCGTGGCCCGGAAGTAGCGCCGGTACAGTTCGCTCATGTAGTAGCCCATGTGTGCCGCCTCCTTTGCAGCAACACACAATACCCTAATCTTAGAGGAATAGCCAGTGGTTTTGACCACAGTTATCAAATTGTTATCATTTGCAGGGGACTTTCTTTGTTATACACTGTATTAAAATCACCCCGCGTTTTCGATTTGCAACTATAAAATTCTTATGCTACAATGCAGATGTAGCCTTACTTTACGACACTTTAGGGAGGGGCAGGTTTACATGACAGATGGTAAAATCTATGCGATAGACGAATTGAGAGCATTGATATCCCCTATTGCCGCCCAATATGGTGTAGACCGCATCTTCCTTTTTGGCTCCTATGCCAGAGGACAGGCCACAGAAAACAGCGATGTCGACCTGCGCATAGACAAAGGAAATGTGAAGGGGCTGTTTACTTTGGGGGCACTATACAGCGACCTGGAAGAACGGCTTGGGAAAAAGCTGGACCTGTTGACCACGGGTAGTCTGGACCAGCAATTCCTCAGTCATATTGCGCAGGAGGAGGTGCTGTTATATGACCATACCCAATCGTGACATCCAGATCCTACAGAAGATCCAGGGGTACTGTGATGACATCATGTTTACCCATACGGAGTATGACCGCAACTACAACACCTTTTGCAGCAATCCGACCTATCGGAACGCGATTGCGCTCTGCCTTTTGCAGATTGGGGAGTTGGTGAAGAAACTTTCTGATGAATTTGTCCAGTCGCATACCACAATACCGTGGAAAGCAATTCGCGGTATGCGAAATGTAGTTGCTCATGAGTATGGCCATATTGACATTGATACAATATGGGAGACCTCGGAGACCGGGATTATAGAATTACGTGACTTTTGTGCGGCACAGATTCGCCTGCAGCAAGGGCAAAATTCATTTTCCGACCTGACCATCTCGTGACAATAGAACTGGGGCCTGGAGCCCAACAACAGCGACAAGACCGCAGCTGCTTCATTCTGCAATTACTTTGCTCCCCGCCATAACTGGCGGGGAGTTTTTTACCTCTACCTCATGGTCATACCACCCATCGTCTGCTCCACATGGTCATCCGGTCTGTGGCCCAGGGCGATCCGCTTTTCCTGGAGCGCCTGCAGCCGCTTATGGTCAATGTGCAGTCCGGTGCTTGTGGAATCCTCCGGCACATTGTCCCGGAAGATGTTGCCCATGTGGTGAAGGAGTTGCGTGGCAGAGAGCATCAGGCTGGGCGGTCCGGGCGGGCCCTGCTCCATGCGTTCCTTGAAAAACTGTGCATAGGTGTGCCCCTGCATTGCCGCAGCTTGGAACCAGCCATAGGCAACCTCCTGATCCTGTTCCACCCCCTCCCCCATCAGGTACAGCTTGCCCAACAGATACTGTGCCCAGGGGTTCTGTGCCTCTGCCGCCTGATGAAGATATTCCGCCGCTGTATTTGCGTTTTTGAGTACATGATCTCCTTGGAGATACTCCTTTCCCAGAGCGTAGGCAGTATAGTCGTTCCCGTTTTGCGCGGCTGCGTTCAGCCATCGGATGCCTTCGCTGGGATCGCACACATCTGGGTCGTCTGAGAGAAGCAGTTTTCCAAGCGCATACTGAGCCTGAGGCAGTTCACGCTCCGCCGCCTGCTCCAGCCAGTGCCTGGCCTTCTCTGCATCCGGAATCAGCAAACCGCCGTCCCGGTACAACTGTCCCAGGAAGGTCTGGGCGTATGGGTCGCCCATCTTTGCCAGCAGTTCCAGCCTCTCGGCGGCCTCGTCCCGGTCTTCCAACGGTAGCGCCTCGTTTTCAACAAGTCTCCACAACTCCCGACAGGTCCAGGTGAGTGATCGTTCATTCACCCAGTCACCGTAGTCTTCCATATCTCTGTCCTCGAAAGAGATGTGGTTCAGCCGGACGTGCTCAGCCTCCTGGATCACCGCATTCTTGATGGCACGGAACTCTTTCTGCTCAGAGAGCGGCGGGCGCTGCCGCTCCTTCTCAGAGTAGTAGTCATTCACTTTGCACTGCAGTTCCCACCACTTCTGGTAGCACCTATCCACAACAGGCAGGTGTTCCATCTGGTTTACGATCTCATCGACCTGTCGCTTTATCCGCTTTGGAAGATAGCCATAGGACTTCTTGCCCTTTACCTCTCCAAGCTGCTGGGCAAGATTCAAGATCATCCGCTCTGCTTCAGGATGCTCACAGACTGATTCGCTCATCTGCCGGGACAGTTCCAGCATGGCCTTCCGGGTCTCCCGCACCAGTTCGTCCCGGCTTTCAGACTTCTGCTCATAGAGGTGGAGCATCTCCTGTTTGAAGATCTGATTGGTGAGGGCTGACTTGATCTGCCGGATGCCGTCCCTGGATAGGTAGGCCTGTCCAGGGTTCGCCGACCACGCCATCATGTGCACATGGGGATGCTCCCCTTCATTGTGAAAGGCAGCGTACCACCGGAAGTCCTGGGGCTTGATATTCATGGCGGCGGCGATATCGTTGCGGTGTGTACGCAAAAGCGCACACCACGCCTGGGCGTTATCATAGCCTAGACGTGCGGCGTCCTTCCGGTGGAGGGAGATGATGTGTGTCCACACATTTCCAGTGTAGTGCTCCAGTTCCAACATGGCTTTGTCCAGTTCCACACCGTCCTCGTCTCCGAACAGCCCGTGGTCACCCAGACGCTCCGCACGTGGACGGGTGGCGATGTACTTGGCGTAGCCCTCCGAGGATTGAACCTGGGACCAGTTCTCCTCCAGTGCCAGAGTGATGAGGGACGAGGCGTTGGCTTTCGTGGGATGCTGTGCGTAGTCCTCATACTCCAGCAGATTTTTCGTGTCAGGAAAATCTTTTACCAGTTTTGTGATGAGCTGCTCCTGCTTGCGTGTGGGCGGACGGTCATCCGGAATGATCTCCACCCGTTCCCGCGTTGCGATGTACTTCATGTAGCCGCCTGCGCTCTGTCCGCCGCCGCACTTGATATACGGGCTCTTGACGATCAGTCTTGCCATGGGTCATCCTCTAGCTCCCGCAGCTTCTGTACCAGCGACACCTTGCCATTGGCCTTTTTCACGTTGGCCACGCTCTCCGCCCGCTGACGGCGCAGCTCCTCCTCACTCACGTTGACACACTTGAACAGCATACTCAGTCCCATGTCCAACTCCACCGCCTGTTTGAAGAGCAGCGACGCCATACGGTTTTCCATCTGGTTCAGCCTGCCATCCAGATAGGACTGGACGGCGGAGGGCAGGAACAATCCGGAGTTGTTGGCGCTGAGATAGTCCAGGTAGAAGTCGATGGCGTTTTCGATAAATCCAGTGATGCTCCGGCTGCCATCTTCCGTATGCCTCCGCTCCAGTGTCGCTTTTTTCTCCGGCGACAGGTAGAGGGGGAATTTCTCTTTCGGGCTCATAACAGCCTCCTTTCCGGGGCTTGACCCCTGTTTTTTCCTTGTGGGAGTAAGCGTTTGGGGATAACGACCGCAAGATTTCCTGTTCTCTCTGATTTTGACCCCATTTGCAACGCCTACGGAAACCTCCTGAAACTGCCCGCACTGCGGGCAGAAGTGATTGGAAAAGGCGTCGATGTTGACGCCTTGCCTTTATCCCGCTCCTTCTTTCGTCCCTCGAAAGCGGCCTAATCCGTCCCCAAAGCCCCCAGGTGGGGCTGGGCTTTGCTCTGCCCAGAAGGAGGGCACACAGCGCCTCACAGCCGGGCACACGGGCGTTTTACGCTTCCAGGCGAAGCAACTGCTGTTGATAGCAATAATCCATCGCCATTTGTATTGGCAGGATGGTGTAGAGGTTATTGCCGTTCCACTTCATACCGCGTTTGTCAATGTAGCTGGTGCTCTCCACCGTGATGAACTGCCTGTCCGCCAACTTCGTGATGTGCTTCATCACCGTGGACACGGTAAGATGTACCACATCTGAGATCGTGCGGTAGCTGGGATGACACTGATGGGTACGACGGTCTTCACAGTAGAGCAGATAGGCGTAGACGGTGATGACCCCGTGACCGATGTTCAGGAAGAACAGCTCATTGGGCAGAGAGAAAAAATTCTTGCTGGTGTTTTTGAAGACGGGAACCATGTGCTGATCCAGCAGCCCGCGATGGTTGAGTTCAGAGAGCTGCTCTGCGGCCATGTCTTTGCTCATGTGCAGTTGGGATGCGATTTCATCCGCACTGGATGAGGCACCTTTGTTGCAGTGGATGTGCAGATAGCAGAGATAAGCGAGGGTCGCAAATCCCTGCGGCTTGAGATTCCACTTCCAGATGTCATTGGGAATTGAGAAACGACGCTGGTTCATTTGTGCTCACCTCCCTCCGTGTGCTCCGTGACCCATCGGATGAATTGTTCCTTGGGCACCACCATGCGGCTGCCCACACGCAGTACCGGGAAGCCCGGTTCGTGCATGAGCTCGTACCCGCTGGACTGCGACACGCCCAGCACCTGGGCTACCAGATTTGCGTTGAGAAACAGCGGTAACTCATCATAACTTTTGTACTGTGGCGATTTCATTGTGATCCTCCTCCCGATTGACCCGAGTGTTTTCATCTGATACACTTGCGTTGTGGCGACAGGGTACCATAGGTTAACCCTTAACACAATAGAATTAGGGCGCATTGGGAAAATCTCAAATCTCCATCGGTTACAAAGCGGAGGGAGTTACATGGACAATCAGACACAGGGGATATTCATCCCATATACCTATACCTACGACCAGTTTACAGTGTTCTTTTATGGTGACCGGGTCTTTCTCGGAGAAAAGAGCCTCCCTACCGGACAGTGCAGTGTGGATATTTTGAACCTTGATGAAGAAATTTTGATGAAAATCTATCAGCGGGTGCAGGACTTCCTGCCTGCAGCTCAACGCCTGCTGACAGAAAAAACAGACATCGCTGTAGTTTCCGCTCAGGAGAAACTAAACGCTGTCTGGGATGTCGTATTTACTTTGCCTGGGTATCGGGATTTGCAAATTGACAGGGAATGTAGTTATCACGCCCTGGAGAATCTTCTGACAGAGAGCGACAAATGGATGCAGATTCAAACGCCCGGCACAGAGGGATACACTATGTATCAGGAGTTCATGGAGGGCCTATCTAGTCTTGCGGCCCGCATCCGTATGTTC
>DBFWXD010000132.1:0-4795 GCA_048215895.1 Eubacteriales bacterium | reverse complement strand
GCGCCAGACCATAGCCCGCCCGCAGAAAGACCGGCAGCCTCCGGTCTCCGCCCGCTACGATGGTCTGCCCTCCGGCCGCCGCGCGGCGGTCGAACAGGCCGATCCACTGTCCTTCCGGGAGATAGACCGCGCGCTTCTCGGCGTTTTCTTCCAGCAGCGGCGCCACCAGCAGACTGTCACCCAGAAGGAATTCATCTTCGCAGTCCCATACCAGCGGATCTTCCGGCCACTGATAGACCAGCGGCCGCATCATAGGCTTGGAAGCTTCCGCACAATCCAGCGCGACACTGTACAGGTAGGGCAGAAGTTCCATCCGCAGATTATGCCAGAACCGCATCTCGTCCACGAACTCCGGCTTACCGTAAGCCGCCGCCAGATTCCAAGGGCTCCGCTCATTGTTCCCCTCTCCCCCGGGCATCAACTCGCGGAACTGCCCTCCATCCGGCTCGGAGTGCCATTGCATCACCGGTACAAAGCAGGCCATCTGTGTAGCCCTGCGGTACAAGTCCAATGTGGGGAGCGGCCCTGCAAAGCCCCCGATGTCGAAGCCCCAGAACGGGATGCCGGTCAGGGCAGCGGACAACCCCGCCCGCAGGGCGCTGGCCAACTCGCTGTTCTGGGACTGCTGATCTCCAGCCCAATGGATAGGCGTGGTATGCTGACCAGCGTAGCCCGCCCGGCTGAACAGCGCCTGAGCCGAACCCAGATGTTTGGTGTAAGCCGCCGTATACTCCTGGGCATAGCGGTTCTTTCCGGCCCGGCCGGAGCTTCCATCCGCAAAGCGCACATCTTCCCGGTAGATGAACTCGCCTCCATCGGTCTTGAACCCGTCTATCCCCATCTCTGTGAGATAGTTTCGCTTGGAAAACCAGGTCTCCTCTGCGGCAGGGTTGGTGAAGTCGGGGATCATGGAGCCGGCGAACCAGTATCCCTCCGGGATGGTATAGGGACTCCCATCTGCGTTGTGGACGCAGAGGCCCCGGGCGACGGCATCCGCCTGGTCCAGCTCATTTTGCGCATTGAGCGGCTCATCCGGCCCCTGCTTTTTGTAGACGGGGATCTGCCACAGCAGGAAACGGATCCCCTTCTCGTGAAGCCGCTGTACCATACCAGCGGGATCCGGCCAGGGGGAATCGGAAAAATCGAAGTCCTCCAGCCGGAATGCGCCGCCATTCGGCTTAGGAACATACCTTGCGCCCCGGAAAACATAAAAGGTAGCCTCATCGCTCCACGCCTCGGCCACCAAGGCGCAGACTGGAAAGCCGTGTTCCTCCGCCTGCGCCACCGCCCGCTCCACTTTCTCCTGGCTGTCCCAGTGGTTGGCGGAGATCCACGGCCCAAAGGCCCATTTGGGCGGCAGCTTTGCCGGGCCGAACAGATCCATGTAATCCCGAATGATCTCTCCGGGCATCCCCGAAAACAGCACGACGCGGCAATCCACAGGCAGCTCCGCGCAAACCGCTTTCTCACCAAATCGGAAGCTGGTGCGCTCATCCGTGGCCGCATATAGCCCGAAGCCCGTATTTGTCCAGAAGAAAGGCGCCGGGCAGTAGGTTTTCTCTCCCTGAAAGCAGAACTTCTCCTCCACCTCATTGACCGCCGTATGTCCCTTCTGATTCACGGCATTGTACTTCTCTCCCATGCCATAGGCCCCGTCATAGTGCAGGGAGACCGTCAACTCCCCCCGCTCCCCCGCAGGGCTCCAGCAGAGGGCGGCCATACCGCCCGGATAGGGAAATTCCAGGGACCGCGCCTGGCCGGAACACAAAATCTCTCTCATCGGTTCACCCCTTGATGCCGCCTGCCATCAGGCCGTTTTTGAAGTGCTTCTGCGCAAACAGGTAGATGATGATAATTGGGATCATGGAGATCAGGCTGCCTGCCATCAGCACATTGTACTCGGTATTGTACTGGCCGTTCAGTGTGGACAGGGCGATGGGCAGGGTCATCTTGGCCCGGTCGGTCAACATCAGCAGAGGCCAGAGGTAGTCGTTCCAGGACTCCATAAAAGTGGTCACTGCCAGCGTCGCCAGGGTCGGCGCGCACAGCGGCAGGGCCACCCGGGAATAGACCTGGAAAATGTTTGCCCCATCCACCCGTGCGGCGTCCAAATAGTCCGCCGGTACGGTACGCATCTGCTGAACCAGCATGAAAACTGCAAAGGGGCGGAAGAGGGAGGGGAGGATCACACTGGCATAGCTGTCGATCAGGCCCAACCGATTCATGATCACAAAGAGCGGGATCATGGTCACCTGTGTGGGGATCATCATGGTGGCCAGGTAGAGCTTGAGCAGTAGGTTCGCGCAGCGGAAACGGATTTTGGCAAAAGCGAAGGCTGCCATCGAGGCAGAAATCAGGGTGATGACAGTGTAGGACACGGAAATAAAGAGGCTGTTTCCAATCGTCTTTAGGAATGGAAAACGGGAAAATACCTCACCATAGGCATCCAACGAGGGCTCTGCCGGAATCCACTCAATGGGGATGGACATGAGAGCACCCCGGCTCTTGAGAGAGGTGGAGATCATCCACAGGAAGGGGATCATGGCCACCACGGCAATGAGGATGGAGACCACATAATAGCCTGTGGTGCCCAGTCTGCGTTTAGCTGTCATAGTTGACCCACCTCTCTTGGCCCTTCATCTGGATGGCGGTGCACACCATAATGATGGCGAACAGGATCCAGGAGAAGGCCGCCGCATAGCCCATGCGGTAGTAGCGGAAGCCATACTTGTAGATGCGCTCCACCATGACCTGTGTGGCGCCATTGGGGCCGCCGTCGGTCATGATCATGATTTGCGGGAAGAGCTGGAATGCGTTGATCAGGCTGACGATCAGCACATAGAAGATAGCTGGGGTCATCAGCGGCAAGGTGATCTTCCAGAACTTCTGCCAAGAGCCTGCGCCGTCCAGCGATGCCGCCTCATAGTAGGACTTGTTGATGCCCACCATACCGGACAAGAGGATGAGGCCAAAGAACCCCATATCCTTCCATACCGACACCAGTACGATAGCCGGCATGGCCCAAGCCTCGTCCAGCAGCCAGCCCGGCCCCTGTATACCGAAAACGGCCAGGATGTTGTTGACCGCGCCATACTCCGGGGATAGCATAGACTTCCAGATCATGGAGGCTGCCACCCAGGAGGTGAGCACCGGGATATAGTAGATGATACGGAAGGCTGTTACGCCGGGGCGCTGGCGGCTGAGCAGATAGGCCACCCCCAGAGACGCCACCAGCATCAGCGGAATGTACATGATGATATAGCGGAAGGTGTTCCACAGCACCCCCCAGAACTCGGGGCTGGAGAGAATGGCTTTATAATTATCCAACCCGATAAAATGCTCCTGAAAGAAGCCGGGGGCCGTCAACTGATCCAAGCCGTTCCAGTCAGTCAGGCTGATAAAGGCGGATATGAGCAAGGGCAGCAGGGAAAATACCAGCAAGCCAATGAGGCTGGGCATCAAAAAGGGAGACGCGGTGATCAGCCCCTCCTGCCCGGGTCCCTTTCGCCGCTTCCGTTTGACTAACATGGTTGGGAAACACCTCCTCAGAAAATCGAACAGGGGAGGGGCACAAGCCCCTCCCCTACCCCTTATCAGCTAAGGGAAATCTGCGCCTCGCATTCGCTCTGCGCCTGATCCAGGGCTTCCTGTACGGTTATGGAGCCATTGGCGGCGGCGGACAGCTTCTGACCAATGATATCGCTCATCAGGGCATAGTCCTCGATCACTGGCGGTACCACCAGATAGTCCAAGGAGTCAAACACAGCCTGGCGGTTATCGGGCGGCGTCATGTCCAGATAGGAGGCCAGGGTATCCTCGTCACTGACGGCAGGCAGATCCCAGCCCGCCTCAATGCGGATCTCAGCGGCGGCGGGGCTGGAGGCCAGCCAGGTGATCCAAGTAGCCGCGGCATCCTTGTGCTCGCTGTCGGCATTGATCACCAGGCCGTTGGAGAAGAAGTGCGTGGCCTTTTGCTCCTGACCAGGCTCAATCGTGATATCCCAATTAAAGTCACAGCCATCGGCAAAGGACTGGAATGCCCAAATACCGGTGGGGATCATGCCCAGACGGCCGCTCATGAACAGATCCCAGTCACCCATGCCGCCCATCTGCACGTCCGTGGGCTGGACGTTGCTGACCAGCACGCGGTCGGCCATCATCTGAGCGGCGGCCACGTTCTCGGGGGAGTTGATGGTAAACTCCGTCTTGTCCTCATTCAGCAGGCTGCCGCCGAACTGGGCGCAAACCTTGTAGAACTCGTTGTAAGTAAGGGGCTGGTAGTAGCCGTAAATATCATCGCCCAAGGCGCGGATGGCCTCAGCCGCCGTCTGCACATCATCCTGCGTCCAGTCTGCGGTGGGATAATCAATGCCGGCCTGGTCAAACAGGTCCTTGTTGTAGACCAGCACCACATTGGAGAAGTTGCCGGGCAGGCCGTACTGCTTGCCGTCCACGTTGAACGCGCTCAGTGCAGTCTCGTCCAGGCGGCTGAGGTCCACACCGCTGATCTCGGCCAGCACGCCCTTATTGGCATAGGAGGCGAAATTCTCGATGTTCAGCTCATAGCAGTCAGGCGCCGTGCCGCCGGCCACGCGGGTTTGCATTTGGGTGAAATAGTCATCCATGGCGATGGTTTCGATCTCAACCGTGATGTTAGGATGCTCCTCATGGAAGGCCTCGTACATTTTCTGCAGGGTTTCCTCATTGCCGCCGTACGCGTTGAAGTTGCAGTAGGTGATGGTCACAGGCTCCTCAGCCGTCTGCTGTCCGGTTTCATCAGCAGTGGCAGAAGATG
>DBFWXD010000131.1:0-2530 GCA_048215895.1 Eubacteriales bacterium | reverse complement strand
GAATTTCCGCGCCGTGACCGAAGACGGCACCCAGATTGCCATCCGCTTGGCCGGACAGGGTACCGCCAACTATATCAACCGCCCTGGTGAAAAGCACAATGCCGGTGAGATCGCCGGACTGGGCATTGCGCCGGAGATCTATTACTACGATCCCAAGACGGGTTCACAAATTGTTGAGTACATTGATGCGCCCACCATGCACCCCGTGGACTTTCAGACCCGGGACGAGGTACTGGTCAAGGCGGGAGCGGTCATGCGCCGCTATCACGACAGCGGCCTGGAGTTCAAGACCTCCTTCGATCCCGTCGCCAAGATTGACGAGTACAAGGCCATCCTGGACGAGCACAGCTACGGGAAGCGCTACGAGGGCTGGGAGCGCATGGTGGAGGCGCTGGAGCGCATCCGCGCCGCCTACGCCAAGCAGCCGCCCCGCCGCGTGCCCTGCCACAACGACGCGCTGGCGGAGAACTTCATGCTCCAGGGCGAGCAGATGCGGGTCATCGACTGGGAGTACGGCGGCATGAACGACGGCTACTACGACATCGCCTGCGTCTGTGTGGAGAACCCCCTGGACGCCCGCTGCGAGGATGTGTTCTTCCGCGCCTACTGCGGCGGCGAACCCAGCGAGGAGGCCAAGGCCCGCCTGCTGATCAACAAGTTCCTGGTGACCTCCCACTGGTCTACCTGGTCGCTGGTTCAGATCTGCTACGGCAAGGACGCGGACTTCTACTGGGAGTACGGCCGCACCCGTGCGGTTCAGGCATGCTCCTTCCTGGACGACCCCAGCTTTTCCCGCAGCCTGACCCTGCTGGGCGGCTGACGGGCAGGAGGGGCAGCCCATGGAATTCATCGGAACGCTCATTACCTATCTCATGATGGCCTGCTGTGTCGTCGGCGGAATCTCCTACATTGTCAATGACCAGTCGGAGCTGGGCCGGGCCTTTCAGGACGGCCTGCACGCCATGGCGAACATGTTCATCCCCATTTGCGGGCTGATGGCCTCGGTTCCCTTCCTGAAAGTCTTCATCTCCAAGGTGTTCGGGCCGGTATTCGCCCTCTTTGGCGGAGATCCGGTGGTAGCCGCCGCGATCATCATGCCGCCGGACTGCGGTTCCTTCGCCCTGGCCACCGAGATCGGCCAGAGCGCGGATCTGTTCCCGGTGATCATCGCCATCGGCTTCATGTGCGCCTCCACCATCGCCTTCAACGTCCCCATCGGCCTGTCCATGCTGGACAAGGGGGATCACAAATACCTGGCCCTGGGCACCATGAGCGGCTTCCTCTCCGTGCCCTTCGGCGTGTTCATCACCAGCGTCATCGTGATGTTCACCCACCCGGCCATCCGCTCCACCTTCTCCAGTGTGGGCGAGCCGGATCATGTGGTGATGCTGACCCTGGGGATGCTCCTGCGCAACATGATCCCCCTGGTGGTCATCTGCGTGCTGCTGGCCCTGGGGCTGAAGTTCTTTCCCAACGGGATGGTCAAGGGCTTCATGGTGTTTGGAAAGCTGATGACCGGCGCCCTCACCCTGGTGGTGGTGGCCTGCATCCTCCAGCACTACACCGGCCTGTTCACCGACATTCTGGGCATCGGCTGGGGCTTTGATCCGATCCTGGCCGACGAGGAGAACACCTTCCGGGCCGTGGAGCTGCTGGGCACCATCGCCATGATGCTCACCGGCGCCTTCCCCATGGTGACGCTGATCCGCCGGTATTTGGGCAAGCCCCTGGAAAAGCTGGGCCGTCTGGCCGGGCTGGAGGCCAGCGGGAGCGTGGGCCTGGTGGCCTGCCTGCCCAACGGCCTGGCGATGTTCCCCTTTGTAAAGGAGATGCGCCCCCGGGACAAGGTGGTGTGTATGGCCTTCCTGGCCTGCGGCGGATACAGCCTGGGGGACTTCCTGGCCTTCAACGTCAATTTCCAGCCCAATCTGCTGGTTCCCGTGTTTGTGGGGCAGATCTGCGGCGGCATCATCGGCATCCTGTTTGCAAAGCTCCTGGCGGTTCCGCAGGTGCGGGCGCTGGAGCGGGAGACGGCAGTGTGAGACACGCGGGGCGGGCCTTTTCGGCCCGCCCCGCGTGTTGTGGTTCTCCGTCTTGGGCAGCAGAAACGGGCATTCATCTGGATGCCAGCGTTCTCAAAATTCAATGCAATTCAGATATTGCAAAGTCTCGATGAACCAACTTGAAGCATGTCCGGGCCTTTGCGGGCCGCGCCGTCCCCAGGATGAAAATGCGGAAAGGGGAGCCGTCCTCCGGGCGGTAAAGATCAAAGCAAAAAGGACATCCTTACGGATGTCCTTTTCTGGTGGAGACGACAGAACTCGAATCTGTGACCCCTTGCGTGTGAAGCAAGAAAAACAAAACCCGGCTATCCATTGATACTTAGCACTTTCTCCTGTTGACATTTTTCGGTTTGCCCCGAAGTTTGCCCCGAAAAGGCATTTTCCACAGCTCCTATCAGCTCACCAGGTGTGTTGCCGACCACGTGGCTATAGATGCCGAGAGTGACCTTTATATCGCTGTGCCCGGC
>DBFWXD010000130.1:0-7128 GCA_048215895.1 Eubacteriales bacterium | reverse complement strand
AGTGGCGCAGTTTTCCACAATATAGTCCCGCCCCCGTTTGGCCGCCGGAGAGAGGGGCCGGTTTTTCATCCATGAAAAATAGACAGTGCGGACAAAGCGGTGCTGCTCATCCTGAATGGGGATGACCACCACCTTCTCATTCTCCATGGCCGGAACCTGGGGCAGCACCGACACTCCAAAGCGCAGAGCCACATACTGCAAGGCGGCGTTGCACTCCCGAACCTCAAAGACCACATTGGGCTCCACCCCATGCTGGTGATAGATCTGGTCCAGCTGCTTGCGCAGGTTGCTGGGCTTGTCCAGCATAACCGTGGGCTCGCTGGCAAAGTCCTCAAAGACCACCGACTCCCGCTTGGCCAGGGGATGGTGCTCCGGCACCGCCAGATAGAGGGGCTGGCGCATAATGGTGACGGATTCAAAGTCCTCGTCCTGGTGCAGGCAGAAGGCAAAATCCAGCTCTCCCTTCTTCAGCTGCTGGTACAGGTCGAAGGAGGGGGCCTCGGTAAACTGGAAGCGGATGCTCCGGTTCTTGTCCTGCTCATAGATCCCCAGCATCACCGACGGAATGAGAGATGCGGAGATGGAGTGGAAATACCCCAGGCGGACCACCTGCTGGGCAGAGCCGGCCATCTGCTGAAGGACGCTGACTCCCTCGTCAATCATGCCAAGCGCCCGCTCGGCATAGGGGAGAAACTGCTCCCCATAGATGGTCAGGCGCACATGGCGGCTGTCCTTTTCAAAGAGCTTGACCCCCAGTTCCTTCTCCAGTTCCTTGATGGAATAGCTCAGACTGGGCTGGGCAATGTGCAGCTCGGCGGCGGCCTGGGTGTAGTGGAGGACGTGGGCCAGGGTTTTAAAATATTGTAATTGCAGCAGCGTCATAGCATTACCTCTGGGTCTGATAGAATAATTCTATTGTAACGCAACTTTTCTTCCCTTGCAAGTAAGCCCTTTGCACAACCAGGCCGGGTTCTTTTTGTGTATTACCCCAAAAACTTTTCATTCTGCGATAAAACAATAGACAGCTTCTATCATTCAAGAGAAACCTGGTATTGGACTTCCCATGGCATCCGCAGTACAATATGACCAGAAAAAAGTTCCAAGGCAGTGTAAGATCTGAACATATTGAAAAAAGGAGTGTATCATTATGGCAAAAGAAGTTACCCCTGAGCAGATCCAGATGCTGGACGAGATGGTGGCTCGTGCTCAGGCCGCCGCTGACATCATCGCTACTTATGACCAGGCCCGTGTGGACCGTCTGTGCCAGGCCGTCGCCGCTGCCGTGTGCGACATGAAGGTTTGGGCCAACCTGGCTGACGAGGCCGTTGACGAGACCGGTCTGGGTGACAAGGTCACCAAGCGCAACAAGCGCAACAAGATTAAGCTGATCCTCCGCGACTGCCTGCGCCAGAAGAGCGTCGGCGTGATCGAGGAGATCCCCGAGAAGGGCATTGTGAAGTATGCTAAGCCCGTGGGCGTGATCGCCTCTCTGGTGCCCACCACCAACCCCTGCCTGACTCCTGCTGGCCAGGTGATCTACGCCATCAAGGCCCGCGACGTCATCATCTGCAGCCCCCACCCCCGTGCCAAGAAGGTCACCAACAAGTGCATCAACATCATTCGTGAGACTCTGGTCCGCGAGGGCGCTCCCGCCGACATCATCCAGGGCATTGAGGAGCCCAACATCTCCCTGACTCAGGAGCTGATGAAGCGCTGCAACCTGGTCATCGCCACCGGCGGTCGTCCCATGGTTAAGTCCGCTTACTCCTCCGGCGTGCCCGCCTATGGTTCCGGCGCCGGCAACGCTACCGTCATCATCGACAACACCTGCAACACCCCCGAGTATCAGGCTGAGGCCGCTGCCAACACCCGTATCTCCAAGTGCTCTGACTTCGGTTCCGGCTGCTCCTGCGACGGCAACCTGATCATCAGCGAGGAGATCTACGACGGCTTTGTGCAGGCCCTGGTGAAGGAAGGCGCTTACCTGGCCAACGAGGAAGAGGCCGAGAAGCTGAAGAACGTTATGTGGGACGAGACCGGTCACCGTCTGCCCAACACCGTGGCCATCAGCCCCCAGAAGCTGGCTGAGGCTGCCGGCTTTGAGATCCCCGCTGACCGCAAGTTCATCGCTGTCACCGGCGGCGGCATCGAGGGCGTGGGCAAGGATCACTTCTTCTCCAGCGAGAAGCTGACCACCCTGCTGACCCTGTTCAAGTACAAGGGCGAGTTCCAGAACGCTCTGGACATGATGCAGGCCATCTTCGAGGTTGGCGGCAAGGGCCACTCCTGCGGCATCTACTCCTGGGACGACGATCACATCAACCGTCTGGGTATGTGCGCTCCTGTTTCCCGTATCATGGTCCGTCAGCCCAACAACCGCGGCAACTCCGGCTCCTCCACCAACGGTATGCCTCCCACGTCTTCCATGGGCTGCGGCACTTGGGGCGGCAACATTGTCTCCGAGAACATCACCCTGAAGCACTACATGAACACCACTTGGGTTGCTCGTCCTCTGCCCGAGGATATGCCCTCCAACGAGGAGCTCTTCGGCGAGTTCAACAAGCCCGACATGGACATCGAGTAATTTTACCGTATGTAACCGCTTCCTCCCCCGTGGTGCCGGGACGGGACACCTGGAATACAGGGCGCTGATCCCGCGGGCGGGCGGATGTTAAAAGCGGCCAAATAGAAAAATACCACCACAGGGGGCTTACCGGTTCCTGCTGTGGTGGTATTTTTCATTCTCCTTTGCTCCGGGCAAACATTTCTCTTTCCTTCCCCGGAGTCATAGGGTACAATACAGTTAACAAACGTTTTGGAGGGATTATTATGACACTGACATGGCTGGGCCACTCCTGTTTCCTGGTGGAATCCCAGGGATATCAAATCGTTCTGGACCCCTATGCGCCCGACAGCGTGCCGGGTTATCAGCCCGTCTCCGCCCAGGCCGACCAGGTGCTGTGCAGCCACGAGCACCGGGATCACCACGGCGTAGAGCAGGTGACGCTGCGCCAGGGCGGGGTCTCCCCCTTCACCATTGAGACCATCTCCACCTGGCACGACGACCAGCAGGGCGCCCTGCGCGGCCCCGACACCATCCACATTCTGAACGACGGCCAGTGCCGCATCGCCCACCTGGGCGACCTGGGCTGTGAACTGACCGACCAGCAGAAGCAGCCGCTCAAAAACCTGGACGCCCTGATGATCCCTGTGGGCGGCTTCTACACCATTGACGCCGCTCAGGCCAAGGCTCTGGTGGACGAGCTGAAGCCCCGGGTGGTCATCCCCATGCACTACCGGGGCGAGGGCTTTGGCTACGATGTCATCGGCCCGCTGGCCCCCTTTACCGACCTGTGCTCCAACGTGGTGACCTATTCCACCTCCCAGCTGGAGCTCACCCCCCAGACCGCACCGCAGGTCGCTGTCCTGGTGCCGCAGAACCGCTGAGCACCGTTTATTGAAACAACACAAACGCCCTGGATCGCTCCTCCTTCTATGGGAGTCTGCGGTCCAGGGTGTTAATTTTTTTGAGGAAAGATGCAAGAAAGCGGCGCCCGGTGTAGGCGCCGCCCCCTCGCAGAGGAAACACGAAATGGAAGAAAGTATTCTGAATTACTTGGCCTTGTGAGACTTGGCGTGGTTGGGGGAAACATACCGGCCATTTTCCTTCTTGACCAGCTTGCCTTCCTTGACCAGCTCGTTGGGGCTGTAAATGTCGTTGATGTTCCAGCAGCCGGGAGTGGGCACCACGATGTTCTCCATGGGGGCCTCTACCAGGAAGGGCTTGCCGGCCTTGTTGGCCTCCATGGCCTTCTCCAGGGCGGGCTTAAACTCCTCGGCGGAGTTCACGCAGATGGCGTCCACACCGTAGGCCTTGGCCACATCGGCCCAGCGGGGGGTGTAGGGCTGACCGTCGGGAGTGTGGAAGACGGTGCCGAACTTGTGGTGATAGTTGGCGTTCTCCAGGCCGGCGATGGTGCCGAAGGCGGAGTTATTCATAACCACCCAGGTGCAGGCGATGCCCTGCTCCACAGCGGTAGCCAGGCAGGTGGGGTTGACGCCGAAGCCGCCGTCACCGGTGAGGGTGATGCAGATCCGGTCGGGAGCGGCCACCTTGCCGCCCAGAACGGCGGAAGCGCCAAAGCCCATGGTAGCCAGGCCGGAGGAGTGGTGGATGGTGCCAGGAACGGTCACGTCAAACTGCTGAGCCACGCCGTTCTTGTTCCAGCCCACATCGGTGAAGATGTAAGCATCCTCGGGGATAACTTCCTTCACGTCCTTCAGGATGCGCTGAGGAGTCATGGGGAAGCGGCTGTCGTTGGAGATGTCCTCGTTGGACTTCTTAAAGGCGGCCTTGGTCTCGGCGATCTTGGCGCGCAGCTCGGGCTTGCTCTTGCCCTCGGGGCAGATCTTCTTGACCTCTTCCAGAATCTGCTTCAGGCCGATCTTCAGATCGCCCACCGCGCCGATCTCCACGGGGTAGTTGCGGCCGATCTCGTTGGGGTCGATGTCGATCTGCAGGAAGGTGGTCTTGTCGGGATCAAAGGTGACGCCCTGATACCAGCTGGAGCTGTCGGCCTCGGCAAAGCGGGTGCCCAGACCCAGGATCACGTCGGCGTTGAGGGTGAGGGAGTGGGTGAAGTCCAGGCCCCAGAAACCGGTCTGGCCCACCAGCAGGGGGTGATGGTCGCTCAGGCAGCCCTGACCGGCCAGAGTGCGGGACACGGGGATATCCAGGTGCTCAGCCAGAGCGGCCAGCTCCTCGGAAGCCTGGGCCAGCAGAATACCGCCGCCGGCATGGAGGACGGGGTTCTCAGCCTCTACCAGCTTCTTGGCAATGGCCTTGGCGGCCTCGGGATCGATGGCGGGACGCATGGTCACATGGCTGTCCTTATAAGTACGGTCCCACAGGTCCTCCTCCATCTCACGGGAGAACATATCCATGGGGATGTCGATGAGGACAGGGCCGGGACGGCCGGACTCGGCCAGACGGAAGGCACGGTCGAAGATCTGGGGCAGGGCCTCCACATCGTCCACGCGCCAGCAGCGCTTGCAGATGGGCTCCAGCATGCGGTACTGGTCGCCGTCAGCGTGCATCTGGACCTCCTGGTGGGGGTGACGGCCGAAGTAGTAGCTGGGCACATCGCCGGCAATGAGGACCATGGGGATGGAGTCCAGGGAGGCATTGGCCACGCCGGTGATGGCGTTGGTCAGGCCGGGGCCAAGGTGGCACATGGCCACAGCGGCCTTGTGGGTCACGCGGGCGTAGCCGTCAGCAGCGGTGGTGGCAACCGCCTCGTGGCGGGTGCCCACATAGTGCAGCTTCTCGCTGCGCTCCAGGGCGTCCAGCATACCGATGACGGTATGGCCGCACAGGCCAAACAGTTCGGTCACACCCCGGCGCTCCAGATAGTTCACAATCAGATCAGAAACCAGTTTCTTGCTCATGCAAAGTTCCTCCTGTTCCAGAATGTTGTTTTATTTTTCAGGGGCAAATCAAGGCCTTGAAACAGAAATTCCTCTGCATATTTCTGCTGTTTCCCTTCTCTTTTCCCCCGTTTTCTTAATTTAATCTTAGTATAATCTCCCTCTAATGTCCAATACTCAGTTTTCATTTACCATTCGATTTTTAGCATGAGTTTTTGAAAAACCGGTGGTTTTCGCCATAAAAAACAGGCGGAGACCTTTTGTCTCCGCCTGTGTAGGTATACGGCTTCAGCCGTTCATTTGCTTTTCCATAAATTGGGAGAAAACCTCTCCGCTTCGCACAATAAAATCCCGAAAATATTCCGCCGCAGGGGGCAGGTACTGCTCCTTGTTCCACATCAGATAGAGTTTGCGGGGCGGAATGTCGTTCTTGATCCGCACAATCTTTGTACTGTAAGGCGCGCCGCCCAGAGGATAGGGCATAATCGCCACACCGTGGTTGGCCGCTACAAGCCCATTCATAATAATATCCTGGGCCGTCTCCATGGTGATATTGGGATGCACATCCAGCTGCTGGAAAATTTCATCGGTCACGCCCCGCAGCTGGCACTTGTCGTCGAAGGCAATGAAGCACTCCCCGTCCAGTTCCCGCAGATCCACTTCGTCATATTGGGCCAGCCGGTGAGTTTGGGGGACCAGCAGCACAATCTGGTGCTCCCCGATGTAGGAAGAGGCCACGCGGGGATCGTCAATCTCTGTGGCAAAAATCAAGTCCACCTGCCCAGCCAGCAGCTGCTCCTTAAGGTCGAAGTATGTGGCCTCCTGATTGAACTGAAGGCGCACATCCACCCGGTTGGTCTCCGAAATATAGCGGACAATGATGTCCGGGGCAAACTGAGCTAACGAGGGAAACCCTGCCATAACTACCGTGCCGGTGTTGGGATTGATATAGTCAGCCAACTTATCAATCCCGGTCTCCAGCGTATCCAACGTCTTCTGAACATAGGGCAAAAACAACTGTCCGTATTTGGTCAGCTCTACGTTTCGTCCCTTTTTTTCAAAAAACTTTACATTCAGTTCGCTCTCCAACTCCTGGATGGCGTGGCTCAGACTGGACTGACTGACAAAGAGCTTCTCTGCTGCGCGGGTGTAGTGTTCCAGCTCAGCAATGGTCTTGAAGTAATACAGCTGCCGCAGATTCATCTGGACCCCTCCCCCTCCTATTTCATTTGTTGTTCTTATTATCCATGATTTCCGGAAAATTAGCAACCGGGGGGATGTAAACTTTTACACTTTTTCCTTCGCGCTGAGCTTTTTGGTCTCCCAGGTATTCAGCGCCACGTCAAGGGAAATCAGGATCAGGCCAATGAAAAACGATGAAGTAAAGGTCTCCCCCAGAATGATCGCGCCCAAAATTGCGGAAAAGACCGGCTGGAGGGGATAAAACAGGGAGCAAGTGCTGGCCGGAAGAAGGGACAGGCACTTCACCCAGGTATACTGCGCCACACCGGAGCCCATAAAGCCCAGATAAAGCAGCACCAGCACAGCCTTCACAGACATATGGACGGGCTGGGTCGCCGCAGTATAGATGCCCACCGGCACATGACACAGCAGACTGAAGGCCATTCCATAGGTAGTAACCAAAATGGGAGAATATTTCGCGGTCAGCCGGCGCATAAACACCGATGCCGTGCTCCAAGA
>DBFWXD010000013.1:0-1871 GCA_048215895.1 Eubacteriales bacterium | reverse complement strand
GTATCATATGACCGGACAGCACAGATCTCCGTAGCCTTCTATGACGCTGAGAATCCGGAGCGCCAGGTGCTTACCGACTCAGTTTTTGAAGGCCGCTCCCTGACCGGGACGGTGGATGGGCAGGCGTGGTCTGGGGCGATTCGTGCAGGCTCTGTGACGCTTCCCCCTCAGGAGGAGGTTTCTTCGGATAAAACCAAGGCGATATACATCTCATTCGATAACCTGGATACGAACATCATCACGCAGCAGACCGTGTTGGTTCCTTTGGAAGGGGCTCCCCCTCTTCCTGAGCCGCCCGATTACCGGCGGGTCATCATCGGGGTTTTCCTTTTTGTACTGCTTTTGATTCTTGGGGCGGTCTGCGCTGTGGTTTCGCGTCGGAGGAAAAAGCCGCGGTCCATCCCAGATCCGCCCCCTCCGGCCCCGAGCAAATACAGCTATACCGGCCGCCTCAATCTCTACATCACACGGACCAAATCCGGCAGGGACGTTCCCCCGCTTACCTATAATCTGTTTCGTATTCCGGGCGGAAAAATTCTGACGCTGCAGGAGATTCTGGACGGCTGCAATGTCAGCGAGCCTCTGGAAGGCGCGGACCGCATCTACTTCAAAGCGGGAGCCAACCGGTGCCTGGTGCTGTCAAATGAGTCGGACTGCACCATCATGCAGGCCCGGGAGATTCTAATGAAGGGACGCAGCTATCTGATCGGGCTGGATTCCAAGGTAGACATTACCTTTGAGGACGAGGTCAGCGAGATGGCGCTTCAGTACCGCGAGGTGAAGCCAAATGAATTGAGGAGCTATGCACGCACCTGAGATTTTTCTCGACCTATTGGCAAAGACAGTTTTTAAGAATTTTGCTTATACAAGGTCCTGGAAACAAACCGTATTCCCCGAGAATTCAGAATATCAAATTAAAAGATTGGCCCCATTTTTCAAAAAACACTTTGTCAATAGGCACGGATATATTCTCAGCCGCCATAAAAACAACTGTTGTAAGGAGTGTTTAGAGTGACTATCATCAACCAGACAAATCGCACCCTGCTGTTGGAGGAGATCAACCCGGAAAAGCTGGATCTGCTGACCCTGATTGGGGATGTGAAGGGCATCGACAGCCTAAGTGACGACAAGATCAAGGAGATCAACCAGTATCTGGAGTGCCGGAGTTATGAGGAGTTCCAGGAGAAGTTCGCTCCCTGCATCTACTCCTTCTTCGATGCCAACACCCAGTCGGTGCGCTACACCCTGAAAAAGCCGGAAAACATCCCGGAAAATATGCTCACGGAGATCCCGCTGAATCAAAGCAACGACTTTTTGAAAATGCTCTTTACCCTCATGGAGAGCAAGAAGTCCCAGGGTGTGCTCAATGTGGATTTTGGCTTTGAGAATCTGCTGGACATGATCTCTCCGAAAAAGGTGATGGACGACATCCGCCAGGTGCGTAAGGAAATCCGCTACAACTATGCGAAGTACGCGGAGCTGGAGGACGGAGATCCGGCCAAGCTGGACGTGGGGGATAAGCTCAATGAACTCTTTGAGGAAGCCTCCAACAATTACAATAACGTCATGGCAATGCTGCCGCTGGCTATTGAGGACATCAAGACCCGTCTGCTTTTGGGCGCCGGCGGGCAGCAGGGCGGCGGAAACCAGATTGCGCTGGGTATGCTGACCATGGGCGATAAGGGCGAGCTGAAGGTATTGGAGGCGCCAAAGCAGGAGAGTACAGCGCTGGCCACGCTGGATGATAACGTCAACACCGGGCTGATCGCGGCCCTCCAGGAAGATTATCAGGCCATCAACGAATCCCCCTCAGACTATGTTCAGTCCCTGGTGGTCCGGACTTTCTGCCCGCTGCCCTCCACGACCCAGTC
>DBFWXD010000129.1:0-2083 GCA_048215895.1 Eubacteriales bacterium | reverse complement strand
CAGGAGCGCAGCCGGCCCTCCAGCTGTGCCACCACCTTGTCCCGCTGCTTGTAGAGGGCGGGAACGGCCCGGAAGATGGCCTGGAGCTGCTGCTGGGGTGTTTTGCCGCTTTTGCTGTCCAGATGCTCGTCCTTCACCATGGCCATGTCGGTGAGGGACCCCACTCGAACCATAAAAAACTCGTCCAGGTTGCTGGTGAAGATGGCGGCAAACTTCAGCCGCTCCATCAGGGGGACGGATTCGTCCCGGGCCTCCTCCAGCACCCGCTGGTTGAATTTCAGCCAGGACAGTTCCCGGTCCTGGGTGTAGCGTGTGTCAGGCATGTGACTCATTGGACGCCACCTCCCAGCACCCGGTCCTGCAGGTAACCTTCCCGGACGCCGCAGCGGCTGATGGTGATGTCCTCCAGGCCATAGGTCCGGGCTACGGTATTGAGCACAATGAGACCGGGAACCAGCGTGTGAATCCGGTCAGGGGCGGCTTTCAGCATAAGCCCCAGCATCTCCCGGTCCGGGTCCCGCAGAAGCTTCAGCAGCTTATGAAGCTCCTTTGCGCTCAGGGTGAGGCAGTCCTGGCTCCGGCCAAAGGCTAGGTTGGCTACCTTGCAGGCGGCCCGGGCCGTGCCGCCTACTCCGCAGGCGTGGGCGATGGGGGAGGGATCAGGATCAAGGCGCTCCAGCTGCTCGCTCACCTGGGCGCGGATGGCCTTGCGCTCAGCTTTGGTGGGGTGGAGATAAGAGACATAGCGGCTATATAGGGACAGAGAGCCCAGAGACAGGGAACAGGAGGAGAGGATGTCACGCCCCTGATATTTGACCAGCTCCATGGAGCCGCCGCCCAGGTCGATGAGCAGCCCATTTTCCGGTCCCCGGCCCTGAACCGCCCCCAGAAAGGACAGCCGGGCCTCCTCTGTGCCGGAGATCACGTCCACGGCCAGGCCGGTGGAGGCCTGGATTTGGGAGACGGCCTCGTCGGTATTGGAGACATTGCGCAGCGAGGCGGTGGCAAAGACTCTGAGGTTCGCAAAGCCCAGGTTGGACATCAGGGCTTTGTATTCCTCCAAGGTCTGACAGGCCACCTGGATGCCCTCCTGAGACAGCGCTCCGTCTGCCACATATCCGGCCAGACCGGCCATCACCTTGCGGTTGGTGAGCAGTCTGCCATGACCGTTTTCACACTGGTAGATGGATAATCGAATGGTGTTGGAACCTAGATCAATAATTCCGCAGATCATACTTTGGGATTCCTCCTCGTGGGTGTAGGCACAGCAGTTGCTGTTCGTTCAGTTTGCCCAGCGGGGCAAAAAATATGGGTAAAAAGGCTGAGTGCCTGGGAAGTCTTCATTATCATACCGGGGAAATGTAAAGAATTCTTCCGAATTTTCGTTAAATATGGGTAAAATTTTGAAACTGTCGGAGCAATACCAGTGCTTCCGGGGCCAGAAGGAGCAGGGCGATCAGGTTGGGCAGGGCCATAAGGGCGCTGCACAGGTCTACCAGCTGCCACACGGCCCCAGGCTCCCACACCGCCCCCAGAACGGCGCACAGCAGGAACACAGCCCGATAGAGCTTCTGTCCGCGCCCCCCGGTGAGATAGTCCAGACATTGCTGTCCATAGTAGCTCCAGCCCAAAATGGAGGTGAAGGCGAACAGCAGCAGAGACAGCGCCACGATTCCGCTTCCCGCAGGCCCCAGGGCGGAGGAGAAGGCGGCGGCGGTGAGGGGGGCACCGGTGAGAGTGCCGGGAGTGTCCGGATGAAAGACTCCGCTGACCAAAATGGCCAGGGCCGTGAGGGTGCAGACCACCAGGGTGGAGAGAAACACCTCAAAAATCCCCCACATGCCCTGCCGGGCGGGGTGGTCCACGCGGGCGGCTCCATGGGCCATGGCAGAGGTGCCAAGTCCAGCCTCATTGGTAAACACCCCCCGGGCGATTCCGTAGCGCATGGCCTGTGTGACGCTCCAGCCGCACCCGCCTCCCACCGCAGCGGCGGGGGAGAGGGCGCAGGAAAAAATCAGATGGAAGGCCTGAGGAAGGGCGGCGGCGTGATGGAGCAGCACGGCCAGTGCGCTTCCAATGTACA
>DBFWXD010000128.1:0-4385 GCA_048215895.1 Eubacteriales bacterium | reverse complement strand
CTGGCCTGGGGTGAGGACGGGGAACCGTACCTGCTTACTTGTGCGTTGGAATTATAGCACTGGGGGATAGGACTGTCAAGAGAAAAAATAAGATTTTTTGCTTTTTTGCCCTGAAATGGGCAAGAAATGAGGACGGTCCAGAGGACAATTGATTTACATAACGGTTATACATAACGGACGAAAAAATAATTCTCCACATTTTCCACATGATTTTCCACAATTCAAATGTGGAAAACTGTCGAGAAAGAACGAAAATGAAAAAGATAGCAATAAACTGTTTGAAATTGGCAAAATAAAATTGTAAAACCGGGATGACATAATGTTGAAACCTCCCCGGAGCCAGGTGGTCTATGTGGAATATTTTCGGCCGCACAGACATGTTGCGGCAGTGTTTCCACTCCCGCCAAACCCGCTGAGGCTGGGCTTTGGCGGGATATGGAATTTATCCCAAAGAGATATCCCGGGTGGCGTATGCATTTAAATCCAGGCCGGCCAGGTGTCCGGCCTGATACTCATAAAATCCCTGGCAGCCGATCATGGCGGCATTGTCGCCGCAGTAGCGCAGCTCCGGCAGATAGAGCTTGTCCCCGGTTTGGGCGCAGGCCCGCTGAAGGTCGCCCCGGATGCGGCTGTTGGCGGCCACGCCTCCGGCCACGGCCAGCTTGCCGTAGCCCTTACTGCGCAGGGCGGCCATGGCCCGGGGCACCAGAGAGTCGCTCACCGCCCGGCCAAAGCTGGCGGCAAAGGCGGGCAGATCCAGCTCCTCCCCCTTCTGCTGAGCGTTGTGGATGAGGTTGAGGCTGGCCGTCTTCAGACCGGAGAAGGACATATCCAGCTCTGCCCCGGCCACGTGGGCCACGGGGAGCTCATACTTGCGGTCATCCCCGCCCTGGGCCAGCTTGTCCATGGGCGCTCCGCCGGGATAGCCGATGCCCAGTACCCGGGCCACCTTGTCAAAGCACTCGCCCGCCGCATCGTCCCGGGTGCCGCCCAGGATTTCCATGTCCGTATAGGACTTCACGTCCACAATGGCGGTGGTGCCTCCGGAGATGCACAGGCACACAAAGGGGGGCTCCAGATCCGGATGGGTGATGTAGTTGGCGGCAATGTGCCCCCGGACATGGTGGACGGGAATAAGGGGCAGACCAAGAGAAGCGGCCGCTCCCTTGGCAAAGTTCACCCCCACCAGCACCGCGCCGATGAGGCCGGGGGCGTAGGTGACGGCAATGGCGTCCAGATCCGCACGACTTAGGCCCGCGTCGGACAGAGCCTGGTCCGCCAGGCCATAGACCGCCTCAATGTGCTTACGGGAGGCGATTTCAGGGACCACGCCTCCGTAGATGGTGTGCATCTCGATTTGAGAGGAGACACAGCTGGACAGCACGGTCCGGCCGTCTTTGACCACGGCGGCGGCGGTATCATCGCAGGAGGACTCAATGGCAAGAATGTTCATGGCGTTTCCTCCTTATTTGCATTCTGGGAAAACTCTCGGGTCATGATGACCGCATCCTCCCGGGGCTGCTGGTAGTAGCCGGGGCGCAGGCCGGCCCGCTGGAAGCCGTACTTCTCATAAAGGCCGATGGCTGGGGCGTTGGAGGCCCGTACCTCCAGGGTGAGGAAGGCCAGATTCACCGCCCCGAACCGGCAGTACACATCCAGCAGAGCGGAGGCCACGCCGTGACGGCGGGCGTCGGGCTGGACAGCAATGTTGTCAATGTAGCCCTCGTCCAGCACCACATGCAGCCCGGCGTAGCCCAGAATATTTCCCTCGTCGTCCTCGGCCACAATAAAGCTGGCCTGGGGGTTGAAGAGCTCCTCCTCCAGCATGGCCTCCGTCCAGGGTGTGGAGAAGCACTCCCGTTCCAGCTGGGCGATCTGGGAGATGTGGCTGCGGTCCATAGGGACAATTTCATAGTACATAGCAAATACTCCTGGTATTGAAATAATTTGAAATTACAAAACGGAGATGAAAATTAGGCGTGAGGCGGCGTTTACTTGAGAAAATAGGCCCCCCAGACGATCCAGGCCAGTACACAGCCCGCGGCCGGGGCAATGGTGCCGAGAGCAAGAATCGTCCAGAACAGGGCGTCCAAGCCCGGCGTCGTGTAAACTGATAGGGTGAAGCAGACAAGCAGAATAGCTACAACTACCGTCAGCCCAATGGCCAGAAATTTGGAGCCCCCCTCAGACCGGCGGCACAGCAGCAGCTGAAGGGCAAAGAAGGGAACGGCATGGCCGCTCCACACCAGCCAGAAGAGGAGATTCCACAGCGGGTAACAAAGCCCAGGGTTCCATGGAAATTCCACAAAGGTCCAAAGGAGCAGGGCGTAAACCACCAGGCTCACAACAAAGATGGTTAGCAAAATGCGGTTGGTACGGTCTTTCATAAGATGACCTCCTTGTCACAAAGGCGGGTTGGGTCATCTTTAGTGTAGCAGAGGGGAAAATCTGGTTCAACGGTTCTGAGACGGTCGGCTGCTTTTGCGGGATAAATGGTGGAAGGATCTGCCGGGGGCCGACCGGTTAATGGGCCTCGGCCCAGCTCGTCCCGGCGTGGGTCTCGGCCAGCAGAGGGACGGACAGGGCGGCAACGCCCTCCATCTCCTCCTCCACCAGCTTGCAGACCTGCTCCGCCTCCGCTTCGGGGCACTCCACGATGAGCTCGTCGTGGACCTGGAGGACCAGCTTGCCCTCCAGCCCCTCGGCCTTCAGCCGGTCACGTACCCGAATCATGGCCAGCTTGATGATGTCGGCGGCGGTACCCTGGATAGGGGCGTTGAGGGCCACGCGCTCGCCGAAGGAGCGGGTGTTGAAGTTGGAAGACTTCAGCTCCGGAATCCACCGGCGGCGGGCAAAGAGGGTGGTCACATAGCCGTCCTCCTTGGCCTGGGCCACCACGTCGTCCATATAGGCCCGGACGCCGGAGTAGTGCTCAAAGTACTTCTCCATATACTCCTTGGCCTGCTGCACACTGACCCCGATGTCCTGGGACAGGGAGAAGGGGGAGATGCCGTAGACGATGCCGAAGTTTACCGCCTTGGCGCTGCGGCGCATGAGGGGAGTGACCTCCTCCGGGGACACGCCAAAGACCTGGGAGGCGGTGATGGTGTGGATGTCCGCACCAGAGTTGAAGCCGTCGATCATGGCCTGGTCGCCCGCCATGTGGGCCAGCAGGCGCAGCTCGATCTGGGAGTAGTCCGCATCCACCAGCACCTTGCCCGCCGGGGCCACAAACATTTTCCGCAGCTGTGCGCCCAGCTCGGTGCGCACGGGGATGTTCTGAAGGTTGGGCTCGGTGGAGGAGAGACGGCCGGTGGCGGTGACGGTATTCTGGAAGGAGGTGTGGATGCGCCCGTCGGGGGCGATGACCTTGCCCAAACCCTCCACATAGGTGGAATTGAGCTTGGTAAGCTGGCGGTACTCCAAAATGGCCTCGATGATGGGGTGCTGGCCCCGGAGCTTTTCCAGCACCTCGGCGTTGGTGGAGTAGCCCGTCTTAGTCTTCTTTACCGGGGGCAGGCCCAGCTTGTCAAAAAGGATCTTGCCCAGCTGCTGGGTGGAGTTGATGTTGAAGGTGTCCTCTCCGGCCAGGGTGTAGATTTCCTGCTGCACCTCGGCAATGCGCCCGGAGAGCATTTGGCCGAATTCGGCCAGGGCCCCCCGGTCAATGAGAAAGCCCTCCTGCTCCATCTCGGCCAGCACGCCGCACAGGGGCAGGTCGATAGTTTCATAGAGCTCCCACATGCCCAGCTTTTCCAGCTCATAGCTTCCGTCCGAGGGAGCCAGCAGATAGGCGGCCACTTCCGTGTCAAAGACAAAGCCCGCGGGGGCAATGCCCTCGGAGAGCAGGGCACGCCACAGGGCTTTCAGGCTGTGGGTGACCTTTTTGATGTTTTCGGAAGTGAAAAACGCCTTCAAAAAGTCGTTGTAGCCCTGAAGGCGGTCGGCAAAGAGAAGAGCGGCGTGGCTCTCGTTGGGGGCGGGGCGGAACTGTACACAGACCACATCCAGATTGGGCAGGGCCAGCACATTGACGAAGTCTGCCGCCTGCCACAGCTTCATAAGCTCATCCAGGCGCTCCTGAGTCTCCACCACCTCGCTGGTGCAGACGCACTCCACGGCCTGCTGCGTCTGGGGTGCGCCCTCCCCCTGAGGGGCGGTGAGATGGTACTTGTCAATGAGCTTGGCAAACTCCAGGTTTAAAAACAGCTGATAGAGCTTGTCGTTGTCCACCTCCCGGCGCAGGTTCTCTTCGGGGGTAAAGTCCAGGGGGGCGTTGCAGCGGATGGTGGCCAGGTCGTAAGACATCCGGGCCATTTCCTCCCCCTCCTGGAGCTTCTTGATGACGCCAGGTTTGGCGGGGGTGCCGGGGGCCATCTCTGGGG
>DBFWXD010000127.1:0-3356 GCA_048215895.1 Eubacteriales bacterium | reverse complement strand
ATTCAGGGAAACAGAAGAATTTGATGTGGATTTCCCTTGCAAATCCGGGAAAAAGGCGCTAAAATATACGGACATTATCTGGCACAAAAAGAATCCCAACTGGGATTTGAAGGAGCGTCTATGAAAACATTGCTGCAAATTATGCGCCTGCCTTCCGGAAGCGAGAAACGGTATGGCCGGGCCCATCAGATTTGGATTGCCCTGGCCCTCACAGGCCTTGGGTGCTGCATTGGGCTGTTGTCTCTGCTGTTTTCCGCCGTGGCGGTGGAGACGCTGGAGGCTGGGGAGCTGTTTGTGTCCTACCTCACCAATCCGCTGGTTTTGTTTCTCAACCTTTGGCCCCCGGTGCTGTTGGTGTGGCTGTTTTATTTTCTTTTCCGCCGGGCCTGGGTGGGCTTTTTGGGGGGATTTATCCCCATCATCGGCGTGGCGCTGGTGAACTATTTTAAAATCCAGCTCCGGGCCGACCCCTTCCTGGCGGCAGATCTGGGTCTCGCATCCGAGGCGGCAGGGATCGTGGGAAAATATCAGCTGGAGATCAACTGGCTCATCTGGCTGACGGTGGCCGCCTTTGTGATGGGGCTGGTGTTCTCCATTGTGCTCATGCCAAAGGGGCTCAAGGGCTGGCCCTTGCGGATGCTGGGGGCGCTGAGCGCCGGGGCGCTGCTGTGCGTCAGCTTTGTGAGCATCTACCTCAACGACTATTACTACGAAAAGACCGGAGGGGCCATGCCTTGGGATGAGGCGCTGGACTACGTCTCCAAAGGCGGGATCTACCCCTTCCTCCATTCCTTCCAGGAGATCATTTTTGTGGCGCCGGAGGATTATGACGAGCCGACGGCTGCCGAGCTTCTGGCGCAGTATGAGGATGCGGACATCCCCCAGGATCAGAAGGTATCGGTCATGGGCATTATGCTGGAGGCCTTCTGCGACCTGACAGATTTTGAGGTTCTGGCCCAGCAGGACAGTGTGATGGAGGTCTATGCCCCCTGGCATGAGCTCTCTGAGCAGTCGGTGTCCGGGCGGCTTCTTACCAATATCTTTGCCGGAGGAACGGTGGACACCGAGTGGGCCTTCCTCACCGGCTACTCCAATCACAGCGACTTTATCCAGAATACCGATTCCTATGTGTGGTATCTGGACGGCCAGGGGTATCAGACCTTTGGCAGTCACCCGGGCTTCGGCTGGTTCTATGACCGGCAGACCATCAACCAGTTTTTGGGGTTCCAGGAGTATTGGTTTACGGAGAATCACTATGGGGACCTGGTAGACCCGGTGGCGGCCCAGTGGAACTCCGACCATATTCTCATGGAGGAGCTGCTCAAGCAGCTCCAGCAGCGGGTATCGGACGGCCCCTGCTTCTCCTTCTCCGTCTCCTACCAGAACCACGGCCCCTATGAGTGGGAATACACCATTGCAGATGAATATCTCACCCCTGAGACCACCGGGCTGAGCGACTCCACCTGCAACATCTGGAACAACTACCTTATGCGCGTGTCCGATACCCTTTCGGCCATTACCGATCTGGTCAATGGGCTGGAAGAGATGGAGGAGCCGGTGGTGCTGGTGCTCTTTGGCGACCACAAGCCCTGGGGCGGAAACGGAAACACCGGTTATACCGATCTGGGCTGTACCTTTGATCTTACCACCACCCAGGGATTTTACGATTACTACGCCACCCCCTACCTCATTTGGGCCAATTCCGCGGCCAAGGAAGTGCTGGGCAATGACTTTACCGGGGACGGAGGCGACTTCTCCCCCTGCTTCCTCATGGAAGAGGTCTTTACCCAGTGCGGCTGGGAAGGCCCGGGCTTTATGCAGCTGGCCCGGGAGGCCCGGGAGCTGACTCCCCTCATTCATGAACAGGGGATCTACTGGAAGGACGGCGCTCCCTGCTATGAGCTGACGGAAGAGGAACAGAAGCTCATCTCCATGTATCAGAATGTGGAGTATTACCGGGAGCACTCCGTGGACCCGGAGCAATAAAAAAAGGATGGGCAATTTGCCCATCCTTTTTTTATTGGTGATTGATCGGTCAGCTGAGGTAGTTCAGGGGGTTTACCGCTCTGCCGCCCACGCGGACCTCAAAGTGGCAGTGGACGCCGGTACTGTTGCCGGTGCTGCCCGCCTTGGCAATGGCCTGGCCCTGATAGACCTTGTCGCCGGCAGAGACCAGCAGAGAGGAGTTGTGCGCGTAGTAGGTCTGCACCCCGTTGTCGTGGGTGATGATGACCAGATAGCCGTAGGAGCCCTTCCAGCCGGCGAAGGTGACGGTGCCGCCGTCCGCGGCCTTGATATTCTCGCCGTAGGTGGCATGGATATCCAGGCCGGAATGGTAATCGTAGTAGCCGTAGAGGTAGCGTCCGCCGAAGTAGGAGTTGATGCGGCGGCTGGAGGTGGGCCAGGTGTAGGTGCCGGTAGAGGCGGTCTTGGGCTTCTCCTTGGTACCCACGGCCTTGACGGTGGTGGTGGGCTCCCGCAGAGTGGTGGAGCTGGTCACGGTGCGCTCCTGCTCATAGCCGTTGACGTAGACCACATCGGCTTCGATCTGGGCTTCGCCCTCGGTACCTTGGGTGATGATCTTGCTGGTGCCCTTATACATGGAGCTGTCCTCCACCGTCTCCACGGGGCACTCAATGGACTCGGTGTAGACCTCATGGTCCAGGGTCTGCACCGAGAGGGTGGGGATCAGTTCCTTCACGTTGAGCACATCGCCCACCATCAGGCGGTTGATGTCAATGCCGGGATTCAGCGCCTTCAGATCGCTGACGGACATATCGTTGGCGTAGGCGATGGCGTTAAAGGTGTCGCCCTTTTGCACGGTGTAGGTGGTCTCGCCGGTGGAGTTGGCCTCCAGAGCCTGGCGCATCTCGTCAGTGGTCATCAGATCTTCCACGGCGTAGACGTTGCGGATCTGCAAGGTTTCCACAAATTTCGTCTCCACGGTGTTTTCCGTGGTGTACTGGTCCTTCATCTCCTCCAGCATATTGTTCAGGGCGGTTTCATCCTTGACGGCGCCAATGGAGCGGCCATTTACCACCACCTCATAGGCCCGCAGCTCGTCGCTCACTTCGGTGAGCTGTTCGTAAAAATAATTGCGGATGGTCTGCTCGTCGTTGAGATCGCTTTTCAGGGTCAGACCAAATTCATAGTCCACCTGGGCATCCACCTGGTAGTCATAGCCCAGCAGCTGGGAGCCCTGGCTCTCCACCGTGGCGATGGCGTGATCCACAATGCTCTGGTCGGCCACCACGCCCACCTGCTCCCCGTCCACCACTACGGCGTAGCTGGTGGAATAGAGGGTGGTCAGGGTGAGGGCGGAGCCCAGCGCGGCGGAGACGAGCAAAAAAGAAATG
>DBFWXD010000126.1:0-20747 GCA_048215895.1 Eubacteriales bacterium | reverse complement strand
GCGGGAGGCCCAGCTGCGCCGGGTGGAGGACATCCTCGCCCAGGCCGTGGATGAGGCCCGCAAGGGCGGCTTCTCCCTGTCGGAACTGCAGGAACTTCTGACTCTACTGTATCAAGGGGACGAATTATGACGAATTGCATTGAGATCAAGGGGCTGTGCAAGTCCTATCCGGACTTCTCCCTCCAAAATATCGACCTCACTCTCCCCGGCGGCACCATCATGGGGCTGATCGGGGAAAACGGGGCAGGAAAAACCACCACCATCAAGTGCATCCTGAACCTGATCCGCCGGGACGCGGGGGAGATCACCCTTCTGGGGCGGGACAACCTGCGTGAGGAGCGGGCGGCCAAGGCCGGCGTGGGCGTGGTTCTGGATGAGTGTGTGTTCCCCGACGCGCTGCGGCCCCGGGACCTGGAGCGCATCCTGGCCCCCGTCTATCCCACCTGGGACAATGGGCTGTACCGGGACTATCTGGACAAATTCCGCCTGCCCGGGAAAAACCTCATCAAGACCTTCTCCCGGGGAATGAAGATGAAGCTCTCCCTGGCCGCCGCCCTGGCCCACCGGCCCCAGCTGCTGATCCTGGACGAGGCCACCGCCGGACTGGACCCGGTGGTCCGGGACGAGATCCTGGACGAATTTTTGAATTTCATCTGCGACGAGGACCACGCCATCCTCATCTCCAGCCACATCACCAGCGACCTGGAGAAGGCGGCCGATTACATCACCTACCTCCACCAGGGCAAGGTGATTCTCTCGGAAGCCAAGGATGTCATTCTGGACAGCTACGGCCGCCTGGCCTGCACCGCCAAGCAGCTGGAAACGGTGGACCCGGCGGACCTGGTCCGGGTCCGGAAGGGCTCGTTTGGCTGCGAGGGGCTGGTCCGGGACCGCGCCGCCTTCCAGCGGAAATATCGGGACCTACTGGTGGAAAAAACCACCTTGGAAGACATTATGCTCTTTATCGGAAAGGGGGAAGAGGCCCTATGATAGGACTGGTTTTGAAAGATATGCTGGTTATGCGGAAAACCATCCGCACCTACGCCATGTTTCTGCTTTTTTACCTGGTCATGACGGTACTGGGACTGTTTACCATTTCCTTTACCACCGCGATTTTGCAGCTGATCGTCATGCTGCTGCCCATGAGCGCCTTTTCTTTTGACGAGATGGCCAAATGGGACCGGTACGCCCTTACTTTCCCGCTGGGCCGTCGGGCTTTGGTTTCCGGGCGCTACCTCTTTTCCCTGGTTATGACCGTATTTGCAGGCCTGTGCGGCCTTCTCTCCTGCGTGCTGGTCTCAATTTTTGACAATCAGGACATGATATTGGAAAATATGATGACGGTGATGGTCTGCCTCAGCCTGGGGCTTCTCTATGCGGACATTCTTCTTCCCCTGTGCTATAAGCTGGGCCCGGAGCGCGCCCGCCCCTACTTCTATCTGGTGATTTTCGCCCCCATCATCCTGTTCCTCGCCGCCTACCAGCTGGATATCTTTGATTCGGGCAGCCTGTCCTTCCTGTCCTCCGTTCCGGACCGCACGGTGGTCTCCCTCAGCTTCCTGTTCCCCATTCTCCCCCTGGCGGGGATGTGGGTGTCCTACCGAATCTCCTGCCGGATCATGGAACAAAAGGAGTTCTGAGATGAAGGCCGTCCTTCTGGTGTGGTGCAGCTGCGCCCTGTGCATCACCTTGTCCCTGGTTCATTTTGCCTGGATCGCCACAGCGGCAGAGCGGATTTTAGTCCTGTCCCTGCTGGTGGTAACCGGCCTGTTTGCCCTGCGGGGGCGGCGCTGATTGGCCGTTTACTTTCTCCAACTTCTGTGTTAAAATACGGATATGTTGGAAAGGAGTGTGGGAGCTATGACTGCCAAAGAGGCCATTCGCGAGCTGGAGCTTTTAAAGCAGTACTGCACCGCCAAGGCCATTCCCGCCGTGGACTACGCCATTAAGGTGCTGAAGGAAAAAGCGGAGAAGGAAAAAGCCTAAAAAAAGCTGCCGTTTCAAAACGGCAGCTTTTTTTATCCGTTCAGCACCTCCACCAGGTGCCGGGTAATGCGGGCGGTCAGGCCCCAGATGGGGTGTCCTTCCCAGAGGTAGACCGGGACATTCTCCCGTCCGGTCCGCCAGGGATAGTCCCGGGGAATGCCCACCAGCTCATAGGGAAACTCCTCTCCAGGGGCTGGGACCAGGGGATACTCATACTCCTGGGGCTTGGTCTCCATCAGATGGGACAGCGGCACCAGGAAGGTCTCCTCCACCTCATCTGGGCTCAGATGCATATGCTCCAGCGCCTGCTCTTCCACCAGGCCCAGTACGGGCTGCATGAGGAAGTTGGCCCGGTGGGCAATAAAGTCCAGCCGGCCCAGAAGCTGAATGCGTTCCTCTGGAATGGCCAGCTCCTCCCAGGTCTCCCGCAGCGCGCACTGCTCCGCATTCTCCCCAGGCTCCATCTTCCCCCCGGGAAAGCACACCTCTCCCGGCTGGCTGCGCATGGTTCGGGAGCGCACCTCATAGAGGAGATAGAGCCCGTCTTTCTTTTGTACTATGGGCACCAGGACTGCAAAAAAACGCTTGCAATCCATCAGTCCAGGGGTGCGGCCGGACACCTTTTCCTTGATCTCGTCCAGGTTCATCCCTACACCCCCAGATTTGCGTACAGCATGAAATACAGCATAACCACGCCGAACACCGCTCCGGCCAGATAGAGGATCTCTCTTGGCCACTTCCAAAACAGGACGGTAAACAGGGCAATAATCCCAAAATGGAGGCCCACCATCAGCTCCCGGGGCCGGGTTACGGCGTTGACGGCCTCCGGGTTGACACTCACTGCCTCCGGCAGCATGGAAAGCCCCACAAGGCTGCCCAAAATTCCAAGAACGCCCAGAAAATAGACCAGCACATTCCGGTGCCGCTGGGTCCAATCCCGCTGCTGGGGAAACCACTCCCTCTTTGCCATGGAAGATACCTCCTTTTAGAAAAGGACACGCCTTGAGGCGTGTCCTTATGACAATGAATGGGCTTATTACATCTTCTCCGGAGCGGACACGCCCAGCAGTCCCAGTCCGTTGGCCAGAACCGCACGAACGGTGTCGGCCAGCTTCAGCCGGGCGGCGAGCAGGCCGTGCTCCTCTCCCTTGATGCGGCAGGCGTTATAGAACCGGTGGAAATCTCCGGCCAGGGTCACCAGGTAGCGGTTGATCCGGCTGGGATCGTAGTCCCGGGCGGCCAGGTGGAGCTCCTCGGGGAACTGGGCCAGGGTCTTGATGAGGGCCAGCTCCTCAGCGGTGGTCATCACACCGGCGTCCACACCCGCAGCGGCGGGAACCTTCTCCCCCTCCTCTTCCAGACGGGCAATGAGGGAGCAGATCCGGGCATGGGCGTACTGGACGTAGTATACCGGGTTCTCGCTGTCCTGACGGACGGCCAGATCTAGGTCGAAGTCCAGGGGGCTGGTGGAGGTCCGGGAGTTGAAGAAGTACCGGGCGGCGTCCACACTGATCTCGTCCAGCAGGTCGTGCAGGGCGATGGCCTTGCCGGAACGCTTGGACATACGCACAGGCTTGCCGTCCTGCAGCAGGTTCACCAGCTGCATGAGCACCACCACCAGGCGGTGGGAACCATCCAGGCCCAGACCGTCCAGGGCGGCCTGAAGCCGGGCCACATGGCCGTGGTGGTCGGCGCCCCAGATGTTGATGGCCAGGTCAAAGCCCCGCACCTCCAGCTTGTTGCGGTGGTAGGCAATGTCGGCGGCAAAGTAGGTATAGAAGCCGTTGGCCCGGCGGAGCACATCGTCCTTCAGGTCCAACTTGTCCACCTGCTCCTGGGTCTTCCCCTCCCGGAGATACTTCTCCTTCAGGAGCTTGGTGGTGTTGAGCCACAGGGCCCCATCCTTCTCATAGGTCCAGCCCTTGTCGGTGAGCATCTGCACCGTCTCGGCCACATAGCCGCTGTCATGGAGGGTGGACTCAAAGAACCACTGATCGTACACAATGCCGTACTTCAGCAGGTCCTCCTTCATCTTGGGGATGTTCACCGACAAGCCGTACTCCGCCAGCCGCTCCAGGCGCTCCTCCTCGGGAAGCTCCTTCCAGCTGTCCCCGTGCATCTGATAGATGGCCTGGGCCAGCTCCTTGATATCATCGCCGTGATAGCCCTCTTCGGGGAAGGGGAAGTTCTCCTCGCCCACAATGAGCTGCATATACCGGGCGTTGATGGACACGGCAAACTTGTGGATCTGGTTGCCGGCGTCGTTGACATAAAACTCTTTCCAGGTGTCCCAGCCGTCCCGCTTCAGAACGTTGGCCAGGGTATCACCCAGCACACCGCCGCGGGCATTTCCCATGTGCATAGGGCCGGTGGGGTTGGCGGAAACAAACTCCACCATCACCCGCTTGCCGTGGCCCTCGTCGCTGGAGCCGTAGTTCTCACCCTCGGTTTCCACGGCGGAGAGGACATCTCCGTACCACTTGGGGCCCAGGGTAAAGTTCAGAAAGCCGGGGCCGGCAATCTCTACCTTCTGGAAAAAGCTGCCCTCCAGCTCCAGGTTGTCCACAATGATCTGGGCAATCTGGCGGGGGGCCATATGCAGGGCCTTGGCCCCGGCCATGGCAAAGGAAGAGGCGTAGTCCCCGTGGGCCGTATCCTTGGGGATCTCAATCGTAGCCTTGACTTCCGCTCCGGCGGGCAGCAGCCCCGCGGCGGCCGCCTTTTCATAGGCTCCCTGGGTCAGCGCGGACACCTGCTGCCGGGCAGCCTGAATCATATTGCTCATAGTTCTTCCTCTCTTCTCTTTTATTGCTTCAAACTTTCAAGCCCCAGCTCCGCTTCCTTGATCTTGATCTGGAACACACTTCTTCCAGCCAGGGCGTGGTCAATTTCGATGGAATAATCAATTTCAATGTCGCCCCCCTGGTCGTTGAGCTCGGCCAGAAGATGACGGGTATTCACCCCGATGGCCATAGCGCCATAGGGTGTATTATACATGGACAGATGCCGACGTCCCTCCTGAAAGACCATCTGGCTGGTAAACTCACCCACCCGCATAAGGGTGACCTGCTCCCCATCCACCTGGATGGTGGTCAGGGTGCCCTCCAGTCCGGTGAGCTCGCTCTCCTGGTAAGAGAGGGTGTAGCTCTCCCCGTCCCGGGTCAGCCTGCCCTGGGTAACCAGCTCGATCACATCGGGGTCGTTATTGTCATATCTCTGCGTCCCCTTAATGGAGATCACCACATCTTTTTCCATAAGGGCCTCCAAACTTCCGTCAAATTGCCCGTATGGCGGGCGAACGCAGGTATTATACACAGTTTCGCCCCATCTGTAAAGAGGGATGGAAGTTTTTGTCCATTGTATGCCATTTTTGTGCAAAAAACAAGGGGAATTGCCGGCTTTCTCCATTTGACAAATTTCCCGGGTCGATTATAATATGTAATACCATAATCGTCCGTTCCGGGGAGGAGGGCTTTTCATGAACCTGGAATTGAGCAAAAAGCAGTTTCGTCGTCTGATGGATCTGGTATATATCGGAAACTGGATTTTGAACTCCACCCGTGGGGATCAGCGTTTTGCCGACTATGATGAGGTGGAAAGCCTTATCTTCGGCCGTGCCGCTTTGGAGGGCATGCCCGGCTTGGCCGAGCTTTACCAGGGGGAGATCGTTCCCTCCCGCGCCTTTGTGGAAGGCGGTATTCACGAGGCCATCGCCGAGTATGAAAACAACGTTTTCTTTGATATTCTGGCCGAGGATCTGGCCCGCCGGGATATGGATGACGCCCCCATCGACGAGAGCAACTATGCCGAGCTCACCAGCCGCATCGACGCCTATATCGCGGAATTTGAGCAGCACGGCACCGATAATATCTTGGTCGATATTGACACCTGATTGCGCTGTTTGTCACCTCAACGCCCCTCCGGCCTGTGGCTGGAGGGGCGTTTTTGTATCCATCAGATTTTCTTTGCCGCCACAAAGAGGTTGGGGGGCGTGGAGAACAGGTTCTCCCGCTCCAGCACGGTAAAGCCCGCCCGGGCAATCTCCCCCTCCAGCTTTTTCCGGCTGTCAAAGGCCACATAGGGCATGGAGCCGGTGTGGCTCTTCCAGAATTTCCGGATGCCCACCCGGGTAATCCCCTCGCCCAGGCAGTCCGTGGCCGAAAGGAACATCCCGTCCGGCTTCAGCAGAGAGCGGATACGCTCCAGCACCTCAGCTCGGTTTTCCACATAGAGCAGCACATTGAAGGCAGTGACCGCGTCAAAGCTGCCCTCCTCCAGGCAGGGATCAAAGAGATCGGTCTGGGATAGCTCCACATTGGAAAGGCCCAGCGCCTGGATTTTCTCCCTCGCCTTGCCCACCATCTCGTCGGAGATATCGATGGCCCGGACAAAGGACACATGGGGGGCAATGGCCACGGTGGTAATGCCGGTGCCGCAGGCAAACTCCAGCACACGCGCCTCCCCGGTCAGATACTTCAGGGTGTTGGACACCGTCTTCTCATAGGCCTGAGCATACTCCTCTCCCGACTGTTGGTCATACGTACGGGAGCGCATGTTCCAAAACTCTCTGGGAGTGACCATAATCCTCTCTCCTCATCACTTATTTTTTCCGCAGCAAAAAGGTCAGCGCAAACCAGATGGCCAGATACAGGGTGATGGATGCACCGGCAGAGGGGCCCATGTAGTAGGAGGTCATCAGTCCGGCAATTCCGGCTGCCACCGCTCCAACCAGAGAGATCAGATGGTACTGCCACATATTCCGGGCAATGTTCCGGGCCGCGGCAGCGGGGAGCACCAGCAGGGAGTTGATGACCAAAAGGCCCACCCAGGTCATGGACAGGGTCACCACCACGGCAATGGCCACGGAAAAGATGGTCTCCTGCCAAAACACTTTGATTCCCCGGCTGTCTGCCAATGCGGGGTGGACGGCCGAGAGCATAAGCTGGTTAAAGGACACCGCCCACAGGATCACCACCACCAGCAAAATGAAGGCCAGCACACCAATCATGGCCGGGTCCACCGACAGCACATCGCCGATCAGCAGGCTGTTGAATTTGGTAAAGGACCGCCCGTTGAGGGTGGACAGGAAAATACCCAGAGCCACGGCCGTGGAGGAGAAAACTCCAATCACCGTGTCGCTGGCCAGGGCGGTGCGCCGGCGCACCAGATTAAAGAGCAGGGCAAAGACGATGGCGAAGATCACCGCCGCCCAGGTGGGCTGGTTAAAGCCGCACAGGGCTCCGATGGCCATGCCCGTAAAGGCGGAGTGGCCCAGGGCGTCGGAAAAGAAGGACATGCGGCTGTGGACCACCATGGTGGACAGGATGCCAAACAGCGGGGTGATGACCAGCACCGCCAGCAGGGCGTGCTTCATAAAGTACATCTGCCCGGGCTGAGCCCAGTCAAAGGGTAGGATGGACAGCAGACTATACCAAAGCTCCATTACCGCTCCCCTCCTCTCCCCATCCGCAGATGGAAGGTCTCATAAAATTCCGGGGAGGAGAGCACCTCGTCCGGCGTGCCTGCCTTGAGCACCCTGCGATTGAGCAGGATCACCTTGTCGGCAAAGGAGCCCAGGGTAGCAAAGTCGTGGGTGGACAGGAAGATGGACAGGTCGTACTGGGTACGCAGCTCGTCGAGCATCTCCAGCAGCTGATGCTCTCCCTCGATGTCCACGCCGGACAGGGGTTCGTCCAAAATCAGGATGTGGGGCACCGGCTCCAGAGCCAGGGCCAGCAGCACCCGCTGGAGCTGTCCCCCGGACAGGGCGCCCATGGCCCGGTCCAGCAGGTCCTCCCCGTGAACCCGGCTGAGGCTGGCCGCCGCCCGGTCCCGGTACTTCTGGGGCACCGGCAGCCACACCGGCCACTTGGCGGTGGCAGCGGTAAAGAAGTCCAGTACACTCACCGGATCTCCCCGGTCAAAGCTGGGGGATTGGGGCACATAGCCCACCAGGGGGCGGCTGCCCCCCACCACCGCTCCGTCGGCCAGGCGGATGGCCGGACCTCCCGCCGGGGAAAAGGTAATGTTCCCCTTATACGTGGTCTGGCCCAGAATGCTGCGAAAGAGGGTGGACTTGCCCGCCCCGTTGGGGCCGATAAGGGCCGCGATTTCTCCACAGTGCAGGTGGAAGGACACGTCCTCCAAAATCTGGTCTCCCTCCAGATTGACGGACAGTCCGTCTAATTTCAGGCAGCAGGCGTCGGCACAGCCGGCAGCCAATTTGCCATGCTTGATTTTTCTCATTGGATCACTTCTCTCCCGGCAAAGCCATTGACAACAGCGGCGATGTTGCTCTTAAGTCCGTCATAATAATTGCTCAGCTCCGCGTCCGGGCCGTCCATCAGCATGGTGAGCTGAGCTACCTGACACCCCGTCTCCCGGCTGATGGCCTGGGCCGTGGCATCCGAGCCGTTGACTTCGGTGAAGATCACCGGGATCTCATACTCCTTGACCAGCTGGGTGATCTCAGTAATCTCCTTGGCGCTGGCCTCGCTGCCCGCCTCCTCCTCAATGGCGGCCAGGAGAGGCAGGTCATAGGCCTTGGCAAAATACTGGAAGCCGTCGTGGAACGTGATCAGGCCGGAAACTTCCACGCCCTGCTGCTCCGCTTCCGCCAGAGCCTCCCGCATGGCACTGTCCCAGCTGCGCAGCTGTTCGGTGGCCCCGGTCATATTCTCCCGGTACTGCTCTTCATAGTCCGGGTCAATTTCTCCCAGGCTCCGGCTGAGGTTTTCCACCATGGTAACGGCGTTGTTCGGGTCCATCCAGATATGGGGATCATAGTGGCCGTGGTCATGGTCCTCCTCGTCCCCCTCCTCATGGTCATGGGCCAGGTTTTCCAGCAGCTCCACGCCCGCAGAGCAGTCAATGACCTGGGCAGAACTGGTGGCCAGGGCATCGGACATAAAGTCCTCCAGTCCCGAGCCGTTGAGCACGACCACGTCTGCCTTCTCCAGCATACGCATATCGTCCACCGAGAGGGTGTAATCGTGCAGGCAGCTGGTCTCGCCGGTGTTCAGGCGCTCCACGGTCACGCCCTCCACTCCGTCGCACACCGCACTGGCAAAGAGATAGACCGGATAGGTGGAGGTCACCACCGTCAAACGGCTTTCCTCCTCCCCACTCTTGGGGGCGGAGCAGCCGGCGGCCGCCAGCAGGCATGCGGCCAGCAAAATGGAAAGTATCTTTTTCATAGTTCTCCTTAAAAAATTGTGATTTGAGGCGAAAACAGTATAGCGCAGTTTTGCCATTTTGTAAAGAAAAGCGCCCCGTCCCAAGGGACAGGGCGCAAATTTTATGCTTTTTGGTCCAACATCTCCAGCAGAAGCCGCTCATTTTCCCGTGCGGACTGAGCCAGCTGCCGGGATTTTTCCCGCAGCCGCTCCAGCACCTGGTCGTAATCGGCCATCATCTCATCCGCCCGGCGGCAAGCCTCCTGGGGATCAAAGTGCTCCACATGGCCTGCCGCAGGCAGATCCAGCTCCCGCAGGTAGCTCTCCACCTTGGGATCATACACAAGGCCCAAAGAGGGGACAGCCATTCTGGCCGCAAAGATCAGCGTATGCAGGCGCATGGCCAAGCACAGCTTGGACAGCCCCAGCACCCCCATCAGCTCCCGGGGGGTACAGGGAGCGTCCAGCTGGTAAGAGGGGGATTTCATCAGTCCCCGCACCCGGGCCGTGGCCTCCCGGTCCCGGCTGGGCTGCATCAGCAGGAACAGCACCTCCAGTCCATAGGTCTGGTGGAGGTGGTCGCACAGCTGAGCCAGTCCCTCATAGAAGGCTCCGGCGTTAGGCCAGTCCCGGACGGAAACGGCCACAAAGGGCTTCTGCTGATCCACTCCCGTGGAGGCCAGCAGCTCCCGGCAGCGCTCGGGCTCCGCTGCGGCCAGATGGAACACCGGGTCGGCGGTCACCACCACGTCGGGGCGCTCCACCCCCATCTCCCGCAGCTCCTCCAGAGACTTGTGGTCCCTCAGAGTCACCAGGGCGGCCTGCTCTACCACTCGCTTGACCCGCCGGCGGTTCACCCGCTTGCGCACCGGGCCAATGCCGTTGGCGTAGAGCATAACCGGCTTGCCCAGAAATTGGGCGCACCGGATTACCGACAGATAATATAGCAGCGACCGGGTGGAGGTAGTGTCCTGCAACAGACTTCCGCCGCCGGAGAGCAGCGCATCGCTCCGCCGCAGGGCGGAAAAGACCTTAAACACCCGAAATCTGGGAATGGCCTCCAGGCCGTACTGCTTCTGGGTGAGATCCGGGTCCTTGGACAGCACGGTCACCGCCACGTCATCGCTGGCCTCCCGCACCGCCTGCTGGATGGAATCCAGGATGGCGTCGTCTCCGGCATTTTCAAAGCCGTAGTAGCCGCTCATAACCACCCGATACTTCCGCCGGCGCACCTGCTCATAGACAGACATGCAGTCCTGGGCCATACGCCGCACGGAATAGTAGTCAAAAATCACCTGCCGGCCATAGGCCCCCGCCTGCTCCCGCTGCTCCGGCGAGAGGGCAAAGGCCGCTGTCACATCTTCCAGCAGCCGCTGGGGCTGGGACAGGGGCAGGCCCCGGCAGCAGAAGTTGCCCGCCTGGGCCTCGGCAAGCTTGTCCGGGCCGAAGAGGCCCTGATAGCCCTCGTTGCCCGCCACAATCACCGGCTTGCCCGCCGACATGGCCTCCAGAGCCGCCCGGGAAACGCCCACAAAGATGTCTCCCGCGGCCACGATCTCGTTGATGTCCGTACGGGGACCGGCCATGGTCACGCAGGGACGGCCCAGCTGCTGGTTGACCTGATCCGCTTTTCGCTTGAGCTCATCATACACATTGCCGCCTCCGGCGATCAGCATTTGAATGCCGGGCACCGCCTTGTCAAGCTCCGGGGCAATCTCAATGAGCTGCCGGGCCACCAGAGCCCGGTCCTCGTCCATCCGGCTCACATAGGAGAGGATGGGCTGGTCCGCCTTCAGGCCAAACTCTTCCATCACCTTCTGCGCGGACACCTGGGGGGAAAATTTATCCGTATCGATGCCGTTGATGGTGACGGTAATGTGCTCCGCAGGCAGATGGTACTCCCGAATCAGATAGGCCTTGATGTCCTCCGACACCGCCACGGTGCGCTGTCCCCAATCGGTCAGATAGCGCAGGGCACCGCTGGTATCAAAGACCCAGTGGGCCGTGGTCACAAAGGGGAACTTCAGCTGCCGCTGAAGGGTGCCGCACAAAAAGGCCGGAATCCGGGCGTGGGCGTGCACTACATCCGGATGTTCCTTCTGGATCACTTCCCGAAGAATCTTCCGGGCCCGGTGCATGGGACCAAAGCTGCGCAGATGCAGGGGGGCCTTGTAATGGCGGATGCCTGCGGCGGTAATCTCCGGCACATAGACGCCTCCGTTGGAAATAATCGCCACGTCGTGTCCCTGGTGCTTAAGCTCCTTGGCCAGCTCCACAATGTGGGTTTCCGCTCCGCCGATATCCAGCCCCATTGTGGCCATCAAAATTTTCATGCCCGCTGTTCTCCCCTCAATCTTCTTTTAGAAGATGCTCGTAACGGTGACGTCAAACTCCGCGTACTTGGTGTAATAGGTCCGGGCGGAATTGACGCCCAGATCATACACCCGGTTGATGGAGTAGCCCTTGTCGTTGATCAGGCCCTCGCCCTCGATGGTCAGCAGCAGGTTGACGCCGTCTTCCACCTCGGCCAGTCCCATGGTGCCGTCGGTAAAGGTGGCCATCTTGCTGCCGGGCTGCTCCTCAATGGCCGTAATCGTACCCAGGGCGCTGCCGCCGCTGGAGTAATTGAGGTCGTATACCTTGTCACCCACGTGGATGTTTTCCTTCAAATAGTTCTGAGCGCCCTCTACCAGCACCTGATAGGTAATGGTCTGGGTGGTGACGCTGGTTCCGGTGTGGGGGCGGCTGTTCTTTACATACAGCGCTCCGGCCAGAGCAATGACCACCAGGATGACCAGCACATCGATGACGCTGATTTTGCCGAACAGACGGCCGTTATGATCGATCACTTTCATGCCTGACCCTCCCGTTCCACGCTGACCACAGGGCCGCTGGCCATATAGCCCTCGCCCTTAATATAGGTGGTGACACCCACCCGCAGCTCATAGCCGCCGCCCAGGATAAAGCCCTGGTCGGACTCGGTGCAGGGGGACTCGATGGTCACCAGAATGTCCTCAAACCCTTCCACCTGGGCCTGGACATACTTGTGGTTCACACTGTCCAGCACCTGGTTCACCGCAGGGACCGTCTCATAGGAGACCACAGTGCCCATCTCATAGTTCTTGATGTTGTCCACAATCTTGTCGCCCGCCTCGATGATGTCGCTGGTCCCCTCGGGCCAGCGCTGGAAGCGGACGGTGTAGCGGACGGTGGACGCGGTGGCAGCCGTCCCCTGTTCCCCAGCGGAGGGTTTCAGGGACATCCACAGCAGCAGCGCCCCCACAGCCAGGGCCAGAACCAAGACAATGCCGTCAAACAGGTTCAGCCGCAGGCGGAATTTCGGTGTGTTATGTTCCATGATTTGCTCCTTTCAGAATATCCAGATAAATCTTCTCCGTGTTCCGGGCAAAGACCTCTCCGGTAAATTCACGCTGAAACCGCTCCAGGGCCCGGCGGCCCATGGCTTCCCGCAGTGCTCCGTCCTGGATGAGACGCTCCATGGCATCGGCCAGGGCGGCGGAATTCCGGCTGGGGAAGAGAAGTCCTTCCTCCCCGTCCTCGATGACCCAGGGGTTGCCTCCATAGTCACTGGCCACGGTGGGCAGGCCCAGGCTCATTCCCTCCAGCAGCGCCAGAGAGGTGGCCTCCGTTCCATAGGAGGCGTTGAGCTGTACATCCAGCGCCCCCAGCAGCTGAGCCACGTCCGAACGAAAGCCCAGCATATTCACCACATCGCCCACCTGGTCCTTCTCAATGGCCTGAGCCACCTGGCCCTCAAAGGCGCCTGTTCCGGCGATGAGTACCCGGAAGCCGGTCACGCCCCGCTCCTTCAGCAGGCGGGCCGCTTCCACCAGGTAGAGATGCCCCTTGTAATCCTCGATCCGGGCCAGGATGCCGAACACCACGCAGCCTTCCGGAATGTTCAGCTGGCTGCGCAGCTGTGCCCGCTCCTCCGGGGAGATGCGCTCCACCGGGGCCACCCCGTTCATCACCACGGTGATTTTCTTGGGAGAGATGCCTCCGTCGGTGAGGTTGTCCCGGGTGGCAGGGCTGACGGCAATGATCCGGTCGGCGTAGTACTCGTTGACCAGCTTGTTCACCCAACGCCCCGGGGGATAGCGGAGCTTGGCGGGCACCGGGAAGGCGGAGTGGCGGCTATATACCACCGGCACATGGCACCGCTTGGCAGCAATCCGCCCAGACAGGGCCCCGTGGGTGTGAACCAGGTCGGGCTTCACCTCCCGAATAAGGGTTTGCAGCAGCTTCACGTCGTCCTTGTGATAGGAGCGGTCGGCCATGCCGTCCACCTCGTAGACCTTGGCTCCCGCCTTCTCCAGCGGATCCTTCAACAGGCTCCCCCTGGGCACGGCCACCAGAGTCTCAAACTGGCTACGGTCGGTATAATTGAGGTAGTTCAAAATCACCCGGCCCGCTCCGCCGATGTTGGTGTCGCTGATGATGTTCAAAATCCGCTTCATGCCCGCGCCCCCTTTTCCGGCAGCTTGCCGCGCCGGGCACACAGGGCTCCCAGGGCCAGATAGGCCCAGAAGAGGAACATGACCCGGTAATTATAGAAGGAGTAGTCGGTCATGGCCTGGACCAGGAAGCCGCACACGCCGGAGGTAAAGGCAATCTGAAGAATCCGGCTGGTCCAGTCCTTCTCCTTTCCAATTGCCATACACATCATGCGGAAGTAGACAAACAGCACAATCAGGAACACAATGAGGGCCACAATGCCCGCATCGCACACGATCTGCAAAAACAGGTTGTGGGAATGGGGGGCCACAATCTGGTTATAGCTGTAAGCCGGGTAAACCATGTTGAAGGCCGCATCTCCGGGGCCAATACCGCACATCCAGTAGTCCTTCAGCATGGACAGCACACCAATCCAGATGTAGACTCGGTAGGAGGTGGAGTTGTCGCTGAGGTTGCCGATGCTGGTAAAGCGGTTGATGACCGTGTCGGGCAGCACAAAGTAGAGTGCCACCAGGGCAACCGGAGCCAGAAGAATGAGCTTGGGATTGATCATCAGCACAAAGATCATTCCCGCAAACAGCAGCCCCAGCCAGGCGCCCCGGGAGAAGGTGAGCAGCATACAGACGCACATCAATGCGCAGCAGATAAAATAGAAGGCCCGCCGCAGCCAGTCTTTGGCAGACAGGAGCTTCGCTCCGCCCATGGGGATGGCCAAAATCAGGTACTGGCCCAGCATGTTGGGGTTTTCCAGCGTGGAGGGCACCCGGAACTCAATGCCGGAGAACATATCGCTGTCCACCCAGGCGGCCGACTGATAGCCCCAGCGGAAGATATACTGCAAAATACCGTAGAAGGATACCAGCGCACCCACCAGAACCATCAGGGCAATGAGGGTGTCCAGCTGGCGGCGGCTTTCCACCGCGTTATAGAGTACCACAGCAAAGAGGATAAAGGCCACGGACAAAAGGCCGGGCTTCAGGCTCCCCTGGAGATTGACGGAAAACAGGGTTCCGGCCATGTACACAGCAGCGTACAGGATGATATACCGGTTGATGGGGGACCAGGCCAGCTGACGCTTCCGGTCACGCACCAGGCACAAAAGCAGGGAGGCATATCCCACCGCACACAGCAGTAGCACCGCAATGGAGGGGCTGGACACGGCCATGGCCGGAGCCAGCACCACAGGCAGGGAGCACCACAGCCAGGTTTTGGTGAATACGCTCCCCTTGAACAGCACATCCAGGTGCAAAATCTCATAGATTCGGCACAGTGCTCCCCGGATCACAGACCAGATTTTAAAAAAGATGCTGTTCTCCGACGCCCGGGGCGACCAGCCTCTGGGATGGAGAAACCACTGGATGATTCCGCTGCGTTCCCACTGCACCCCCACCCAGGCACACAGGGCCATGAGGGCGCGCCAAAGAACGCTGGCGTCCAACACTTGCTTCACTCGTTGCATGGCTTAACCTCGCTTCAGCATTTGTTTGATGAGAGAGACGGACAGCTTGGCCTCCCCCAGCCCCAGTCCCAGGGCCAGCAGGAAGTAGACCGCTGCCCCGGACAGAGCACACAGGCCCAGCGATATGGTCTCTCCGATTTTATTGGCGGGCAGCACACCCTGAGCCACATGGAGTACCCCCATGGCGCACAGGCCCATGGCCGCAGCGCACAGGACCATTTTCACAAGGTCCCGGACCATCTCCCGGCTGAACACGCCCTTACCCTGGCGCTCCATGGGGACAAGCAGCAGCAGGGCATAGACCGTGGAGGTCACCGCTGTGGCTGCCCCCAGCCCCGCCACCTGGAACTGGTCGGTGAGCACCAGGCACAGTACAATGTTCACCACAATGGAAATCACACCGGCCACCAGAGGGCCTTTTCCGTTTTGCCGGGCGAAGTAGGCCCGGCTGAGCACATTTTGCAGGGCATAGCCCACCATGCCCAGGGACATCCAGGTCAGGCCCGTGGCGGTGATGTCCACCGAAAAGGCGTCAAACTCGCCGCCTCCATAGATCAGGGAGACCAGCGGCCGTGCCACTACCATGAGGCCCACCGACATGGGCAGCACAAAAAACAGGCACGTGTGGGTGGTCTGGCGAATGGTATCCTGGAACTCCCCCTCCTTGCCTCCGGCCGTGAGCCGGGAGAGCTTGGGGAAAATCACATTGGTCACCGACAGAATAAAGGTTCCCGCAATGACCAGATAGAGGTTGGAGGCATACTCCAGCGCCGCCACTCCGCCTCCGTCATAGAGCTGAGACCCAAAGCGGGAACTTATGGCCTGGGTGATGGGCTGAATCCAAGTGGACACCATCACCGGTCCCATCAGGGCGAAGACCTTTTTCATCCCCTCCGACCGGAAGGAGAGCCCCGGCCGGTACCGGTAGCCCAGCTTCCCCAGGGGCGGCACCTGGATGGCACCCTGGAGGAACCACCCCAGCAGGTAGGCCACGGCCAGGCCGTAAATCCCAAACTTCTCGTTCATGCCGAAGAAGTAGAGGATGATCACCAGGTTGGACACCGCCGACATAAGAGCCGGGGCGGTGAAGTGATCCAGCGCCTGCAAAACCCCCACCAGAGAGAACGCAATGCCGGAGAACACCACCGTGGGGAACATCACCCGGGTGAGGGAGACGGCCAGCGACACCGTGTCCGGGTCGGCATAGTCGGCAAACAGCGTCACCATAGGCTGTGGGAACAGCATTCCTAGCACCGTCACGCCGCCGGTGAGCAGGGCCATGACGGTGATAAACTGCCCGGCAAAGCGATAGGCCTCCTGCTTGCCTTTTTTCTCCAAATACTCACTGAACACGGGGATAAAACATGCGGCAATGGCCGAAGCAAACACCGCATCAAAGAAAACCCGCGGAATCCGACTGGCGGTAAAAAAAGCGCTGGCCTGAGGCCCCACGCTGTAATGGACGGCCAAAAGCCGGTCGCGGTAGAGTCCCAACACCTTGCCCACCAGAGTCATCACCATGACAAGGCTGATGGTTTTGGCCGCGCTGCCTTGCTGCTTTTCCAGGGTCGTTCCCCCCTTTATCCATAGAATCCCATAATATTGTTTCATTGTACACCATGGTTCCTTGTTTTTCAACTGTTCATTCTTTAAGGTTTTATAAACTTCTTCCCCGCTTCTTTTCTTCGTTTTGCCATTGCAACCCTCTTTGGATTCTGCTACAATGTGAAAGATGTCATTGGTTTACATATTGCAAAGGAGTTCCCATGAAAACTAAGCTTCATACCATTTCTCGCCGCCTGGCAGCCTTTACGTTGGCTGTCCTGATGGCTGTCCCCACGGCCTTTGCCGCCGCCGGGGAACAAAAGCTTCAGACCTCCATCGACATTTTGGATGGTCTCACCTATCGAAACACTGTCACCGTCAACAACGACAGCCGGGTGGAGAGCTTCTCCCTGGCGCTGGAAGAGGACAGCGACGTCTACCCCATTTTGCTCCAGGGCTCCGGCACGGTGTATGGCACCGCCTCCATCAACAAGGCGGTTTCCAACGCCCAGGCAGCCGGTTACCATGTGGTAGGCGCCATGAACACCGACTTTTTCTCCATGTCCTCCGGCGTTCCCATGGGCATCGTCATTGAGGACGGCGTATACAAGTCCAGCGGCAAAGATGAAAATGCCATGCTTATTACCGACGGTGAGGTCTCCATTATGGGCCACCCCCAGGTGTCCCTGACCCTCACCAACCAGACCACCGGGAATACCGTAACCCCCCACTATTTTAACAAGCTGCGCACCTCCACCGGTGGAATGTACCTGATTAACAGTGACTTCTCCTCCACCACCCGCAGCTCCGGCGACGGATGGTTTGTGCGCATGAAGCTGGTCTCAGAGGACAGCCCGTCCTCGTTCCCCTGGCTCACCCCGGACGAAGAAGATCGCTCCGATTCTCAGGAGCTCACTGTCAACTCCAAGCTGGAACTGGTGGTCACCGAGCTGGTTCACGGAGAGGGCGCTTTGGACGTGGGCGAGGACGAATATGTGCTCACCGCGGCCGACGCCTCCGGATACAGCTTTATCTACTCCTCGTTCCAGGTGGGAGACCGCATTACCCTGGAAACTACCTGTACCGATGAGAACCTGTCCCAGGCCCAGTGGGCCGGCGGCGTGGGCGATATCCTGATCAAGGATGGCGCCATTACCGACAGCTCCAACTGGACCTATAAAAGCGATGGCCGGCAGCCCCGCTCCGCCATCGGCATGAAGGCCGACGGAACCCTGCTGGTTTATGCCGTAGATGGCCGCCAGTCTGGCTATTCCATCGGCCTGAGTGAAATGGACCTGGCCGACGAGCTGCTGAAGCAGGGCTGTGTCTGGGCTGTCAACGTGGACGGCGGCGGTTCCACCGCCATGTCCGTGTGGCTGCCGGGCCAGAGCGGCTCCAGCCTGCAGAGCGTTCCCTCCGGCGGCAGCCCCCGTGGCTGCGCCACCTATCTGCTTCTGGTCACCGACGAAACCGGGGATGAGGAGGCAGACCGGCTGGCCTTCACCTCCGAAGGGGCAACGGTGCTTACCGGCACCTCCATGACCCTGCCCTCCGTCGTGGCCCTTGATAATGGCCTGAACCTGGTGGATGCCGACCTGGATGAGCTGACCTTCACCAGCCTGGAGGATCTGGGGACCATTGAAGACGGCGTCTACACCGCTGGAAACCGTGCCGGCACCGATACCATTCGTATTCGGACGGAGGATGGAGATCTGGAGGGCACCGGGCAAATCCACGTGGTAAACTCCCTCACTTCCCTCACGGTCACTCAGAAGGGCTCCTCGAAGGCCCTCACCTCCCTGACGGTAGACCCCGGGGAGCAGATTCAGCTCTCGGTCTCCGGCAGCTACTGGGGCCGCACCGCCCTGCGGAGCTGGGAAGGGGTCACCTGCACGGTGACTGGAAACATCGGCAGTGTAGATAAGAACGGCCTGTTTACCGCCTCCTCCACCCCTACCAGCGGGTCCATTACCATTTCCGCGGGAGGCAAGAGTCAGACCATCACCGTTTCCCCTGCCTATGTACACAATGATGTAACCCCCGATCACTGGGCCTACACCGCCGTGGAATACTGCTACGCCCACAACATCGTCTCGGGCATCAGCCCCACGGAGTTCGGCCGTGACAACCAGATTCGCCGCGGCGACTTTATGCTCATGCTTTACAACGCCTTGGGCAAGCCCGCCACCAGCCACAAGGCCGACTTTACCGACGTCTCGGAAAGTGATTACTACTACACCGCCCTCTCCTGGGCTCAGGAGGCTGGACTGGCCACCGGTACCGGCAATGGGGCATACTCCCCCACCGATCCCGTCACCCGGGAGCAGGCCTTTACCATCCTGCGTCAGGCTCTGCCGCTGATGGGCAAGAACTGTCCCGACGGAGATCTGTCTGTTCTGGATCAGTTCAGCGACCGGGATCAGATTGCCGACTACGCCAAGGTACACACCGCCACCCTGGTCTCCCAGGGTCTGGTCAGCGGCAAGGGCGACGGTATCGACCCCAAGGGCAACCTGACCCGCGCAGAAATGGCAGCCATCCTGTACAAGGCCATCACGTTCACTCCGGTGGATCCCTCTGTGGACCCCAGCCAGTACACGCTGAGTCTGGACGTAACCCAGATGATCCTTTCCGCCGGTGACAGCACCACCCTCACCGCCTCTTTGACTCCCACCTATGAAAACGCGGCCATCACCTGGACCAGCAGCGACCCCACCGTGGCGGTCGTCTCCTCTTCGGGTGTTGTCACCAATGTGTATGCCGGCTCCTCCGACCAGGTCATTACCATCACGGCCAGCTGGCAGGGACTGAGCGCAAGCTGCTCTGTGGTCTGCACCTCTGCCCAGCGTGTTGGCACGGTGCATGACGCGGAGCTGGGCCTGAATGTCCGCTCCGGTCCTGATACCTCTCACTCCATTGTAGGCAGCCTGAAAGATGGCAGCAGCGTGGCCGTGCTGGGAGAGGAAAACGGCTGGTACCGGGTTGTCTATGCCGACAGCAAGGGCCAGGCTATCACCGGCTATGTATCCGGCAGCTACCTCACCGTAACCCCGTAATTCTGTAAACAGGAGATGAGCTTGTTGAAAATTCTGATTTTAGGCCCCAAGTCCCGCTACGATGCTTACGCCCCCGATTTTCTTCCCCAGCTTTCCCTGGAGCTTGCTTTTCTGGAGCAGTATCCCAATGTAGAGCAAGCCGCCAAACAGAATGCAGACGCCCAGTGCCTTCTGGTGGACGCTATCACTCCTGTGGGCGCAGATCTGATGGATCTGCTGCCCCAGCTGAAGATGATTCACTCGGAGGGGGTTGCCTTCAACTGTATCGACCTGGACGCGGCCCGGCAGCGTGGCATTTATGTTTGCCACAACAAGGGCTGCAACGCCGCCTCGGTCGCGGAACACACCGTCATGCTCATGCTTATGGCTCTGCGCCACGGCATCACCGGTCATCAGGCAGTTCTGGAGGGTCGTCAGTTCCAGATGAAGCAAGCCGTCATGGTCTCCAAGGCTCCCGAGCTGGGAGAACAGACCGTTGGCCTCATTGGCTTTGGCGACATCGGACAGGCCACTGCCCGGCTGCTGCGCCCCTTCGGCTGCCAGTTGTTCTACTACACCGCGCACCGCCGTTCTCCGGAGGTCGAAGCAGAATTTGGCATCACGTATCTCCCTCTTCAGGAGCTGGTCGCCCGCTGCTCGGTCATCTCCCTGCACTGCGCGGTAAATGACCAGACCCGGAATATGATTGACGCTCCTCTTCTGGAGCATGTCCACCCCGGTGCTATTCTGGTCAACACTGCCCGTGGAGAACTCATTGACAGCATGGCGGTACGTCAGGCCCTGCTGGATGGTCGTCTGGGTGGTATTGCTATGGATACCCTTTACCCCGAACCCACTCCTGCGGACCATCCGCTGGTCGCTCTGCCCCCCGAGGTGGCCGACCGCGCCGTATACAGCCCCCACCTGGGCGGCAACACCGGCGGCTCCTTCGCCCGGTGCCACCGAAACATGTGGAACTCTGTGCGCCTGATTTTGGAAGGTCAGCGCCCCAACTTTATCGTTAACGGCTTATAAAAAGCGGGCCGGACGCCGCCCGCCAGAGAAAACCGT
>DBFWXD010000125.1:0-3804 GCA_048215895.1 Eubacteriales bacterium | reverse complement strand
AGCCGATGAACGCTCCAATGGAAAAATTCTCCCGCAGGTCCTTTTCCCGCTCCACCATGGTGGCAAAGCCCGCAATCTGCCGCTGCGTATCGGTGTTGCCAAAGCCCTCCTGGGACTGGGTCACCAGAATGATGGTTCCGCCCTCTTCCACCATCTCCAAGGCATTGGAGAGGGTCTTGATGGTTTGGTAAAAATTCAGATCCTTTGGAAAACCGCCGGCGCTGGCGATTACCAGCGGCGTCTTTTCCTTGACCGGTACGCCATACATCCGGTCTACCAGATCACAAGCTGCCCGGTGGGCGGTGATCCAATTGCCGGCAAAGGCGGCGATAATCTGCTGGTCATCGTTGACCACAACATTCACCAGGAAGGTGGGGTTGACCATGGAGCACGCCTCCATCATGTCGGCGTGGACCGGGTTGGTCTCATTCATGTTGGCACTGCGGACCTGGGGATTGGAGCCGTTTCCAATGCCAGGATTCAGGGCCAGATTGTGATTTTTCATGATGGTCTCCCGGCCGGAAATTCCAGGCAGAATGCTCTTGCGGCCACCGCCGAAGCCCGCCATGAAGTGGTATACCACGCCGCCGGTGAGGATGATTTTGTTGCAAGCCAGGGCCCGCTTGTCTAGCCACACCGGAGTTCCACGGGTGGTGGTCCCCACATAGGTGAGATTTTCCTCATCGGTACACACGTGATCCACCAGAGCAATGCGGTCGTAAACCTCCTTGGTCACCAGACCCATGTGCTCTTCCGGAGTCTGGCGGCGGTGCGTTCCGGTGGCGGAAATAATCAGCATGTCCTCGTCCCGGACACCGGCGGATTCCAGCTCCGCGATCAGCACGGGGATGTAGGTTTCCGGAGACTGCCAGCGGCGGGTAACATCAGAGATGACGATGCACACCTTATCTCCTGCCTTCACCAGTTCCTTCAACGGTGCCGAATCTACGGGATGATCCAGGGCCCAGCGGATGTGCTCTGCCGGGGTCCGCTGGGGCAGCTCCACCCGATTTGGCTCCAGCTCCGCTGCAATCAGTTCCGCAGGGAGGTGGACTTCAAATTCCTCCGTTCCGCATTTCATGGGTTCCATCATCATGATGCTTCATTCCTTTCTAAGGGATTGTCCTTTGGCAAATCATTCATTGCAAGTATATCGCACTTAGGGAAAAAAGTCGATGTGAACTTGGTTGAAAGCGGAAGATAAAACAAGTAATCCGGCGGACTTCCAGCCAGAAAGAAGAGAGGAGCCGTTCGCAATGATGCGAACGGCTCCCTTTTATATGGTACGTATGGCTCAGGTAGGATCAACCGGGCCGTGTCCGGCCGGGGTTGAGACTCCGCTACCGCTGAAAAAAGGATTCCTTGGTCGTGATATTATAGAGACACCAGCCGTCCAGAACGCTCTGTTCTCCCTTCCGCCATAGATATTCCTCTGGCCACCAGTCCCGGCAGTCCGATGGAAGGTCATACGCCGAAGTGCCGGGTGCGTAGAGGATAAATTCCGTTCCGTCTGCCACACCAACTGCCTCAGCGGAAATGTATTGGTCACCTTCTTCGGTCCAAACTTCTCCCACCGGACGCTCCGTCTTCAAATCATCCAGAGTCAGGGACCAGGTGCGCGGTCCGGTCTGCTGGATGTTTGTGAATGCTCCGTGGAAGGTCGAGACATGCCAAGTGGGTGTGACGTCCATTTCGGTGTAACGATATTGCCCTGTGAATGTGCCGTCCGGGGCCAATGTTAATGTGGTCCCCCAGCTGCCGGCGCCGCTGGCAAATAGAAATTCTACAGGTTTCTCTGGCAGACTGGCATCGTCAGGACTCGGCGTCCAGGGTGCCGCTGACCAAATCTCCCGCAGGGAGCTTAGGTCTTCCAGATCATTTCCTACCTCCAACGGTCCCACCACCAATTCTCCGTCTTGGGTGCTCAGCAGCAGAGCACTGTGCCGCAGAAGGGCGTTGACCTCGTCGGCAAACGCGATGAGCTGCTCTCGCATCTCCGGGACCTGAGAGACTTCAAAGTCCAGGCTTCCCTGCGCTACCACATGTTCCGTTCCACCCTCCAGGGTAAAAAGAGTATAGGCATAATGGGCGCCACCGGTATACATGGTGGGGGTATAGCGCAGCAGGCAGTCACCATACGGCTCACCATGATAGAGGTAGAGGGAGTTCCAGCCCGGGTGGGCGGTGGCGGCGTACTCCTGGAACAATTCCGTACCGTCCGCTTTGGTCACCACCAATTGCCAGAGTCGAGGCTCCACCTGTACTGCCTGAATGCGCTCTTCCGATCCATCCCGGTCCAGATCAGCAGAGGTGAGGAGGGTTCCGGAGCCTTCTACTTCCAAAAGGGTGAAGGTTATGCCGGACAGATCCTGGGTGTCGTATGTTGTCCGGTACCAGTCCATAGCCGCCTGGACAGGGTCCAGAAGCCCCGGCCGGTGTCCCTCATCCACCTGAGCCTGGAGATTTTCGTAGTATTCGGCTGCGGTCATCTCAATGCCGGCGGGCAGTTCTCGATTCCAGACTTCATATTGCTTCTCAAAGCTGCCCTCCACACACCAGATGCCGCCATCCCCTTGTTTGGCGGGCTGGGAGAGAAGAAGCGTGAGGGATACGGTACCGTCGGCATTGCGGCATTCCACATACCGGTGCTCCCCCTCCCACAGGAAAGGCCGGTCCAGGTCGGCGCTTGCATCAAAGAGGGTAAGGCCGTTGCGAGCTGCAAAATCGGCCTGAATATCGGTGATCCGACTGAGAATATATTCCCAGCGTTGGTATTCCGGGCTGTTGGTGTCGATTTCATCGCTGCCGGTATAAAACTGTACATCCGTGGGGATGCCCATGCCGTAGTACCATTGGTCATCCCGTGCGAAGATGACCTGCCCTGTGCCTCCGTCGGCAGCCAGATAGGTCTGCTCATACTCTACCTGGTCTTCTCGGAAGAGATGGAAGAGGAAGCCTGCGGGGCTGCCAAGGTCCTCCATACCCGCCTCGTAGCTGACCCGGTAGTAGACATAGGGAAAATTGGGTTTCTGCTGTCCCTCCTCAGGGAATTCCACCAGAAGCTCTTCTGCAATGTCGTCGGGAATGGCCAGAGTCAGCCCATCTCCCAACTCATAGAGGACCGCATCCTCCAGCTGTGTTCCCTTTGGCGCCCCTGTGAACGTGCACCCCACCGCTATGACTGCGATGAGAATCACTGCGATCAGCGTATAAAGCGCGGTTTTGGGCCGCTTGGCTAACAGAACAATACGCTCCTTAATTCCATTCCCGCTGCCCGTCATACTGGTGGCAGTGAGCAGGGGATTCCCGTGGCCCTGGCAGGTGACAGCCAACAGGGTGCGGCCGTAGGCGGCCCGCTCACCTTCTCCCAAACGGCGGACCGTGGCCTCATCACAACATAGCTCGCCGTCCCGCTGGGACAACCCGGCGGCCACCCACACCAGGGGATTGTACCAGTGAAGAGCCAGACAGAGCCCCCGCAGAGCCGCCCAGATGTGGTCCCTGTGGCGGAAGTGGGTGAGCTCGTGGGCCAGGCTGTGGCGCAGTACCGTTTCCGCCGCCGTCGCTTCCTTCGTCACATAGATGGAGGGATGCAGCAGGCCGAAGAGGCAGGGGGTCTGAATTGTCTCGGTCACATAGACCGGAAGGGGGCAGCCCACCCCCTCCAGGGGGCGGCGGCTGTGACGGAGTTTCCGGGCAAAGCGCACGTTGACCCACAAAAGCCACAGGCCCATGCCCGCAGCTCCTGCCGCCCACAGGCCCAGGAGTATCGTTCCTAACGAGATGGGAGTTCCATGTTCGGCC